>JBILTD010000146.1:0-4685 GCA_044371695.1 Crocinitomicaceae bacterium
GATCAATTACCTGTCCATTGATGCGAATGCGCTCTGAAAAATCAAAAATATGAGGCGAGGTAAAAAGCCCTACACGCAAGCCAGTTTCTTGTAGCATACTCGCACAAAAAGCAGCTGTACTCCCTTTGCCATTGGTTCCGGCAATATGAATACTTGGGATTTTTTTGACATCGAGCTCAAGTTGATCAAGTAAAAGCTCGACTCTTTCTAGCCCTGGTTTGTAGGCACTAGCGCCCATATTTTGATAGGAGGGGAAACGCGAAAACAACCAAGTAGTAGCTTCTTTATACGCGTTATTACTAGGCATGACTCAAAGCAATAAAAAAGTAAGAACACCCCCTAAATAACCAGCTAAAGCCAATAAGGAGAATCTTTTGAGATACCAGCCAAAACCAATGTTTTCCATGCCCATAGCCACAACACCTGCTGCCGAACCTATGATCAAAATAGAGCCGCCAGTTCCGGCTGTATAGGCAATCATGTGCCAAGTGTCAGCGTCCATGGAGTCTTTAAACATACCGATACTTGCAGCCACAAGAGGTACATTATCTATAACAGCAGAAGCTAAACCTAAAATTGAAATATATAGTTCTTTGGAAATCCCTGAATTCAATACAATTTCACCTAGGTTTTCAATCATTCCAAGGCTTTCCATGCCAGCCACTGTCATCAGGATACCCAAAAAGAATAAAATGGAAGGCATTTCTATTTTACTCAGCGCTTTTAAAGTAGGCCCAACTTGCCCGACATGAGCACTTTCGTTGATCGAACTTAAATTGAGTTCCCTTTTGCTCACCAATTCTCCTATAATTGCAAATAAAGCTAAAGAAAACATCATGCCCATATAAGGTGGGAGGTGTGTAACGGTTTTGAAAACTGGAACAAAGATGATCAAGAGTAAGCCGCTTATCAAAATGAAACTTGAGGTTTTGGAATTTTTGGTCGCTGTATTTTGAGGAAGGTCTTGTTTGAAAATATTCAGTCTTTTGGCTATCAAAAGTGGAATGAGTAAAGTGACCACTGCAGGCAGAAAAATATGTTCAATAAGCTTCATGGCACTGACTTTTCCGGCAATCCAAAGCATAGTTGTTGTGACATCTCCAATTGGAGACCAAGCACCTCCTGCATTGGCAGCAATAATGACAAAGCCAGCCATCCACATGCGCAATTCTTTGTTGGGTACCATTTTTCGCAAGATAGAAATCAAGACAATGGTTGCAGTCAGGTTATCGATGATCGCAGATAATACAAAACCTAAGACCGAAACAACTATTAAAAGTTGATAGGCTGATTTTACTTTAATCAGTACTTGTACACTCTTAAAACCGTCGAAATAGTCGATCATTTCGACAATTGCCATAGCGCCCATCAAGAAGATGAGTATTTCGGATGTTTTACCAAAATGATGCAATAGCAACTCAGAGGTTTGATGAATATCTGTGGCGTTCAAAGCAATGAGCGCCCAAGAAAGGGTCATCATGAGTAGGGCTGGTATCAATTTATCAATGCGCAGAACATGCTCAAAAGAGATGGCGGCATAACCTACGATGAATAATAGTACCAGTGAAAATTCCATGTTTCTAAACGAGTTGCTTGAGTGCGATTTCAAAAGCCGCTTTAGCAATCCCGGTTTGTGCTGAATGAATATTATACGTTTTCTGAAGTGCGTTGTAAATGGTCTGGCTGGCATCTTCAAAAATAAGGTGGTCCTCAAGATTACTAAGGTCAGAACTCATGAGATAAGCAAATACACGAGCCATGCCGCAATTAGCAATAAAGTCTGGGATGAGCGCTAAGTTAGCGTCAGCTTTTTCGGCAATTGGTCCAAAGAAGATTTCTTGATCGGCAAAAGGCACGTTAGCACCAGAAGAAATCACACTGACACCGGCAGCCAACAATTGATCGAGTTGCGCTTCGTTGATCATGCGACTACCTGCACACGGAATAAAAATATCAGCAGTAGTAGACCAAAACTTTTCGTTGGTTTCTTCATAGCTGAGCATATTGGCAGCAGCTAACTCATTGCCATTTTTATTGATAAACAAGTTCTTCACTTCTTCGAAGGAAAGACCATCTGTTGAAATAATACCACCAACACGGTCGATAATACCGACAATTTTAGCCCCTTTCTGTGCCAAATAATAAGCAGCAGCTGAACCAACATTGCCCCAGCCTTGAACTAAAACTCGCTTTCCTTTGAGGTCCCCGCCCCAGAGTGCATAATAATGCTGAATAGATGACGCGACACCGTAACCGGTAATCATGTCAGCTACAACGTAGTTGTTTTCTAGTTTTGGGCTGTAATTTTCATCGATGAGCACCTTAGAAACGCCTCTTTGAAGTTGTCCAATTCGGTTGATTTTTTGTGTGTCATTTGGCTTGAAATGCCCATTGAAAACACCTTCTTGTGGATGCCAAACACCGCAATCTTCAGTCATCGGGATCACCTCATGGATTTCGTCTACATTGAGGTCACCACCAGTTCCGTAATAAGTTTTTAATAGGGGAGACACCGCTGCAAACCAACGTTTGAGCACCTCTTTTTTGCGCGGATCTTTCGGGTCAAAATTGATTCCGGACTTAGCTCCACCAATCGCAGGACCTGCAACCGTAAATTTGACCTCCATTGTTTTGGCCAAAGATTCTACTTCTCTTTTGTCAAGACCAACGCGCATTCTGGTACCACCGCCTGCTGCGCCACCACGTAGTGAATTGATCACTACCCAGCCTTCCGCATCGGTTTCTGGGTCTTTCCATTCAAATACGATTTCGGGTCTTTTATTTTCAAATTTGGAGAGTAGTTCTTTCATTTTTATGTTATTTCTTGCTGGGCAAAATTACCAATATTTCTTATCTCTTGAGTTTTCCTTGGTAATCGTGCAGTGTTCCGGTACAAAGTGCTTGCTGTGCACCTGTGACGCTTGCAATGGTTGTTGTTTCTTTTCTAATAAAACGCGCACCTAAAAAAGCAAAGATGAGTGCCTCCTTGAATTCAATAATGTTTTTCTCTGGAATGATCAGTTTTCCGTCATAATTGGCCTGCAAGCGTTCTAAAATAAATGAATTAAAAGCGCCACCACCCGTAACCAATATTTGATCAAGCTGCAGTATTTTAAATATTTCACCACTTACCACACTCAATAGCTCAGTATGCGTGCGGAGTTTATCTTTTAATTCGAGACCAGCAAATAGTGGCAAATATTGCTCATTGAGCCATTCGGTCCCTAAAGATTTTGGCCCTTTTTGTACAAAGTAGGGTAGGCGCAAGAGTTGTTCCAAGACGGCTGAATTAACCTCTCCTGAACGGCTGAGTTGTCCGTCTTCATCATAGTTTTTGCCGATTTCCTGCATCCAGTAATTCAGTGGTAAATTTGCAGGGGCAATATCAAATGCTTGATGGATCTCATTGCGCTGCGTCGAAATATTCGCAAAACCGCCTAAATTCAAGAAGCCATCCGCTTTTTTAGCAAAAAGAAAAGCATCACCTAGTGGTACCAATGGCGCTCCTTGCCCGCCTGCCACTACATCGAGTGTGCGAAAGTCATTAATGACAGGAACCCCCGTATGATAATTAATTGTTACGCCGCAGCCAATCTGAACGGTATAACCTAAGTTTGGCCTGTGGAAAATGGTTTGCCCATGTGAAGCAATCGCATCAATTTCAGCTAAATTGACCCCATTTTTAAGCGAAAAGTCATTTAGGCAATCAGCGAAATATAAACCAAGATCGTGATGCAACTGAAATAAGTCTGAACCATTGAGTTCAGTACTCATTTTTAAACGATTCAAAAGAACTTGAGGATAGGCAATTGTTTCTGCATTAATAATTTCAAAATCAACATTTTGACTACTTGAAAAATGAAATTTTACGTGCGCAATGTCCAAGCCATCTAAGGAGGTGCCCGACATGAGTCCGATGAGCTGTAGATTATTCAGGTCTTTTGCTTTCAAGAATAGGGGAATTCGTTTATTTTTGTCAAAATTAAAATTATAAATCAGTCAACATGAATTTTGAACTCACCGAAGAACATCTAGCCGTTAAGGAAGCTGCCCGCGATTTTGCGCAAAACGTCCTTAAACCAGGCGTGATCGAAAGAGATAACCTACAGAAATTTCCTGCTGAGGAAATCAAACAACTTGGCGAGCTCGGCTTTATGGGCATGATGGTAGATCCAAAATACGGAGGCAGTGGTATGGACACGCTTTCTTATGTTTTGGCTATGGAAGAAATTTCTAAAGTAGATGCATCCGCTTCTGTGTGTATGTCAGTAAATAATTCATTGGTTTGTTGGGGTCTCGAACATTTCGGAACCGAAGAACAAAAACAAAAGTACCTTGTGCCGCTTGCTAAAGGTGAAAAAATTGGTGCTTTTTGTTTGTCAGAGCCAGAAGCTGGTTCAGATGCTACTTCACAACGCACTACAGCCATCGACATGGGTGACCATTACTTACTTAATGGTACTAAAAACTGGATCACCAATGGTTCGTCAGCTTCAATTTATTTAGTGATTGCTCAAACCAATGCAGAATTGGGCCACAAAGGTATCAACGCACTGATCGTTGAGCGTGGAATGGACGGTTTTGTTGTAGGTGCCAAAGAAGATAAAATGGGTATTCGTGGAAGTGACACACATACACTTTTGTTCAATGATGTGAAGGTTCCAAAAGAAAACCGCATTGGCGAA
>JBILTD010000147.1:0-4679 GCA_044371695.1 Crocinitomicaceae bacterium
TAAAATATTTTTCTCACCTTCTCTCTTGCTAGAGTATAGATTAGGTAATATTTCACTTTCAATCGGAGGAGCATTTAACCTGTTAGATTTTGGGAATAACTCAAAAGTAATATCTCAGAGTGTTGAACACATGTATCAATGGCCATACATCTCGACATACACAGATGAACAGATTTTATCATCAACGTATTTAAATATTTATCAAAGCCTTCCTTTGATGAGTCCAGTTTTTGGGTTGTCCTATCACATGAAATCTCTAGAGGTTGGTTACAGATATGCTATCGGTAAGCATCAATTAACAGTTGGCTACGACATCGGTCGTTACCGCTATGAGTAATTAAAGGGCGTTATATTTAAATTTAAAAAGGAGGTCTTTAGACCTCCTTTTTTGTATAAGCTTCCTTTTCTTGCTCCAACTGTAATTGATACATGTCAAAATAAGAACCTTTTTGCGACATTAATTCAGTGTGTGTTCCCGATTCAATGATCTGGCCGGCTTCTAAAACGATGATTTTTGTGGCATTCCGGATGGTAGAAATTCGGTGCGACACGATGATTGTCGCCCTGTCTTTAGAAAAATCCTCGAGTTCTTTGAGAATAATTTCTTCAGTTTCTGTATCAACAGCACTAAGGCAATCGTCTAAAATTAGCAATTTAGGATCTCGAAGTAAGGCGCGTGCAATTGAAATGCGCTGTTTTTGTCCACCACTCAAATTAACCCCGCGTTCGCCAAGTATGGTATCGAAGCCATGTTCGAAGTCTTCAATGTTATGTAAGACGTGAGCGCTCTTGCAAACGGCCTTGAGTTGTACTATGGTTGGCTCTGGTTGGTTTTCTGAACCGAATTTTAAGTTATTTGCTATTGTATCTGAAAACAAGAAGACATCTTGTGGGACCAAGGCAATTTCTTTTCGGTATTGTTTCAAGGAAAGTTTGCGAAGTGAGTGGGTGCCGATTGCAATTTCTCCTGATTGTGGATCAAAGTGTCTGGCTAATAAGCTGCAAATAGTTGATTTACCGCTTCCTGTTTGCCCTACAATAGCCAATGTTTCGCCGGGTTGAACACTAAAGCTGATATTGTGGAGTACTGGATTTGTTGCATTTTCATATTGAAAAGATACATTTTCTACTTGAATGCCTTGATTCAAGTCTGGAGCCAATTGTTGATCGTCGGTGATTTTTGGTTTGGTATTCAAGAACTCATTGATGCGTTGCTGAGAAGCTGCCGCGCGTTGAATAATGGAGGAAATCCATCCTAAACTAGCAAAGGGCCAGGTAAGGTTGGTGACATACATGATAAATGCAACAATTCCGCCGACCGTCATCTTTTTTTCAAAGGTGAGCAAGCCTCCGTAGTAAATGGCTATCATAGAGCTCAAGCCAATTAAAAAGATGATTGTTGGGCTAAAAAATGCATTGACAAGCACCAAACGCATGCTTTGTTTTTTATAGCGCTCTGCTGATTCAGAAACTTTATCAGCAACCTGCTTTTCTCGTTGGTAGGCCTTGATAATGCGAATACCTGAAAAGGATTCTTGAGCCAAAGTGCTGAGAAAAGATTGTTCTTTCTGAACTTCTAGACTCATTTTATTCATCGTGGAAGACACTTTGTAAATCAGGATAGACATCAAAGGAAGCGGGAGCAATACATAAAGTGTCAGGCTAGGTGAGATACTGATCATTTTGGTAACAATCAGGATGAACGACACCAATAAGTTGATGGTATACATGATGCCTGGGCCTGCATACATTCTGACCAAACCAACATCTTCAGAAATTCTGTTCATGAGGTCACCGGTTGCATTCTTTTTGTAAAAGCTTTGATCTAGCGCTTGGTACTGACCATAGATTTCATTTTTTAAATCGTATTCAATGAAGCGCGACATCACGATAATGGTTTGTCGCATTAAAAACAAAAAGAAGCCCTTAAGCAAGGAAAGCCCCATGTAGATGCCGCCAAGTTCGAGTGCAAGATAAAAGTAGTCGGCCTTGGTTTGTAAACTTAAGTGATTCTGAAAACGGTCAATCGACTCGCTAAAATAGGCAGGCATTTGTACCCCAAAGTAGTTGCTAATTATGGTGAAAATGATGCCGAGTAGAAATCGCCATTTATACTTCTTAAAGTATTTGTTGATGTATCGAAGGGACTTCATGGTTTTTTTCTACTTTTGCCTAGCTATTTGACTTGCAAATTTACGTCAAATAAGAATTAGTGAACGAACTCATTTCAAAAACATGTCTGATTTGACAATCTCTCCGTTGGCAGATTCCTCTCTGAATCCCATCCTTCAACCCATGGCTGCCATGGGACACGAACAAATTCTATTCTGTAACGACAAAGCAACGGGTTTAAAAGCCATCATCGCTGTGCACAACACAGTACTTGGTCCTGCTCTTGGCGGTACCCGTATGTGGATGTATCAAAACGAGCAAGAAGCACTTACAGACGTTTTGCGTTTGTCTCGCGGGATGACCTACAAAAATGCCATTTCTAACCTCAATTTGGGTGGTGGAAAGGCGGTCATCATCGGTGACTCCAAATCCATGAAATCTGAAGCATTATTCAGAAGATTTGGTCGTTTTGTCAATTCATTGGCGGGTTCTTATATTACCGCAGAAGATGTAGGTATTTCTCCTGAAGACATGGTTCATGTCAGTAAAGAAACCAATTATGTAGTTGGCTTACCAGGTAAAAGTGGTGACCCATCTCCAGTAACGGCATTTGGTGTATACATGGGGATGAAAGCTGCTGCCAAACACCAATTTGGCTCGGATAGCTTGGCTGGTAAAAAAGTAGCAGTTCAAGGAATAGGACACGTTGGTGCTTACCTTGTTGAGTATTTGGTAGCTGAAGGTGCTGATGTCACAATTACCGACATCAATCAGGATGCCTTGCAAAAACTCAGTGCACAACATGGCGTAAAAGTGGTGGCACCAGATCTTATTTATGGCATTGACATGGATATCTATGCGCCTTGTGCATTAGGGGCTACTGTGAATGATGAAACCCTTAGTCAACTTAAATGTGCAATCATTGCTGGAGCAGCCAACAACCAATTGAAAGAGGAAGCCAAGCACGGGCAAATTTTAATGGATCGCGGCATCATTTATGCCCCTGACTTCGCATTAAATGCAGGTGGAGTTATTAATTGTTTTTCAGAAGTGGAAGGTTTGTCTTTAGAATGGGCTAAACAAAAAGCCGAAGAAATATATACTACCATTGATAACATTTTAATTCGTTCTAAGCAAGAAGGTTTGCCAAGTTATCAGGTGGCCAACAGAATTGCTGAAGAGCGCGTGCAAGCAAAAGGTAGTCTTAATATCTAATTATGCTCAATAGAAGACACTTAAGAATCAAAGTACTGCAGGTACTCTATGCCTTTTTTCAGAGTTCAGATTCTGACCGCTCTAAGGCTGAAAAGGAGTTGCTGCTTTCCATTGAGCGCATGTATGACATGTACTTATTTTTGATGTTGGCCTTACCTGAAATGAAGCGCGCCGCTTTGAACAGACAAGCTGAACTCAAGAAAAAAATGCGTCCTACACCAGAGGAACTCAACCCAAACACCAAATGGGTCGATAACACCTTGGTGTTGGCAATTGAAAACTCTAAAGAACTTTATAAAGTTTCTGAGGCGCGCAAAGTCAATTGGTTAGGTGCTGAAAATCAAGAGATTTTCAGAAAGATGCACCTCAATGTCTTAGAAACCGAATTGTATTTTGAACACATGAACAATGGTCAAGAGGGAGACGAAGAAGATCTCAACTTTGCCCTTCAGGTGTTCAAGCAAGAAGTAGCCAATTCAACCCTAATGCAGCACTTTTTTGATGAAAAATCCATTTATTGGGCTGATGACCTCGATTTGTGTGCTTCAATGGCCATCAAAACCATGAAAGCTTGGAAGCCCGGATCTGCATTTGAAATCATGCCGCTTTTCAAAGAAAATGATGACGAACGAGAATATATTCTGACCTTGTTGCACGAAACCATCAAGCTTGACGAAGCTCATGAAAAGGATATCCTTACCCTTGCTGAGAACTGGGAACTCGATCGCATCGCCAAAATGGATATGCTGCTTTTAAAAATGGGCTTAACCGAACTTCAGGCCTGCCCAAGTATACCAACAAAGGTGACGCTTAATGAATACATTGAAATTTCGAAATTCTACAGCACACCAAAAAGCAATGTCTTTATCAATGGCATTTTAGACAAAGCCATTGAAAAACTGACCCAAGAAAAGCGCATTCAAAAAGTGGGTAGAGGTTTATTGAACTAATTTTTAAAGAAATTACTATGAGCGCCGTTCGATTGTTTTCATTCACTAGTTTACTTTCAATTTTCTTACTGAGTTGTCAAGAAAATCAAAGCATTGAGGTTGGGCAGCCAACCACCATGGACATTCCTCAAAAAGTGTTTAATGCGGGCACGGTCATGAAAGGAGAGCGTATTAAGGCTTCATTTAAAGTGATCAATACAGGTTCGTATCCATTGGTATTTGGAGAAGTAAAGCCCTCTTGTTCGTGCACGGTCGTTGGCAAACCTACTAAGCCAGTACAACCCGGTGATTTTACGATAATTAAAGCGGAAATCAACACCGACGAGTTGCATACCAAGAATATTCATAAGGCGATTACGCTCATGACCAACACAGAGCCGAATATTACCATCTTGGAAATAA
>JBILTD010000148.1:0-4664 GCA_044371695.1 Crocinitomicaceae bacterium
AAGGCCACCAGGAAATGTGTTGTCTGTTACAGTGCCTTTGATGACAAAAGTACCCGTACCTTTTTCGCAGGCACTCGTTAGCAGAAATACTAAAGTTAGTAGGGTAATTAAGCGTTCCATTGGTCTACTAAATTTTCTTTTTCAGTTGGGATAAAAAGGTAGTCTCCTCCGAAATGAGTTGAATTTTCTTTTTGACAGTGTTGTCCGTTGAGCCCATAACGTTGATAGTTGAGTTGACTAAAAAAATCAAACAAATGCGTTTCGTTTTTTGGGTCAATTTCTAGCTGTACCACTGGGCGATGCTTGGCTAATGTGTCTTTGAGTTGTTGAAAAACTTCCCATTCGTGTCCTTCGATATCGCATTTGATGTAATCAATGCGCTCAAAGGTCTGAAAGAAATCTGAGGTATTGACCATTTGAACGTCTTGAATTTTTTCCTGGGTTTGCTCTTCTCCGGGTCTGAGGACATGCGGTAAGCCTGTGCGCATCATGCCATTGGTTTGAGGCAATACCATTCTGATGATACCCGTATTTTGACCTAGGGCAACGTTGTGCAATTCTACATTTTCCTGATGGCCAATAAAATGATCTAATACTGCATAGAACTGAGGTAGTGGTTCAATGGCCACCAGCTTTCCTTTATGGGCAAGCTTTGAGAAGGTTTTGGCAAAATAACCAAGATTGGCACCGATATCGATTACGACAAATTCTGGCTTGATGATTTTTTTTACAAAATAGTGGAACTTAAAGGCCTCTTTATTGCGCAATAACCCAAGATTGTAGAACAAGTAAAAGAACCGATGCAAGGTGAGGAGGTAGTTTCTTTCAGATAATAGTATGTAGAGTAATTTCTTCATGCAGATTCTTTGAATCAAAAGTACAATTATTTCTATTTTTAACGCATGAAAATCCTCTTGTGCTTTGTATTTGTTTGTTTGGCGAACAACATACTTTTCTCCCAATTAGATCTTGGTCAAATAATGAAGGGGCCAGGTTTTGTAGGTGCCTTGCCTGAAATACCTGAGTGGTCTATAGATGGCCAACAGATTTATTACACTAAAAAGTTTCCTGACTCAATCCAAACGACCTATTACTGTTATGCGCTTGAAACGGGTCAAACAAAGGTTTTAACACCAGAAGCTTGGGAAGCACGATGGGTTTGGAACCATGGATCGGGCCCACTTAATTATTTGCGCATTCAGCAACAGCAGTTGCAATGTTATGATCTAAAGACAAACAAAGTCAAATCATTTCCTTTGTTTACCAATGAGTTTTGGAATCTGCAATTACTTCAGCAGCGAAATCAGGTTGTATTTCAGCAGAAGCATAGTATTTTTAAATTTGATTTGACAACAGGGTTTGCACAGCCACTTGTGACTTATCAAAAAGAAGTGCGTCAAAAAGATAGCCAAGACGGATTCTCAGCAACTGAGTTGGAGTTATTTGAAAGCGTTCGCAAAAAGCAGCTGCAAAGTAGGAAACTCGATGAGCCCTACATCTTCAGCTTGCCTTTTGAACCAGCTGGTGCTTTTCAAGTAGATCCGAGTGCGCGTTTTGTAGTTCTCAAACACGAAATAGAGCAGGAGGGAAGATTGACAGAAGTGCCGCATTTTATTGCCTCTGATGCGCATGTTTTCAATGAAAAAGCACGTTCGAAGGTGCAGAATACCGAACCCGCCGCTCATTATTACTTGCATGATATTCATGACAATTCGCTTGAAAAACTCAACTTCGAGCACCTGACGCAAATGGGTTCAGCTGACCGCGCCTTATTTTTACATCCACTCATTTTTGCACAAACCAAACCATTGGCTTTGTGCGACATCAGAAGCTCAGACAACAAAGACCGTTGGATTGTTTGCATCAATTTGGAAACACAGCAAATTCAAGAACTCGAGCATCAACATGACAGCGCATGGATTGGTGGGCCTGGCATTTCTTCATGGAATATGGAAACCGGAACCTTAGGTTGGCTCAAAGATGCGCAAAGCATCTATTTTCAATCAGAAGAAAGTGGCTATTCACACTTGTATACGCTAGACCTACAGGCCAAAACAAAAATGGCATTGACTAGTGGAAATTTCGAAGTACATCAAGTACAATTAGCCAATGATAGCAGCTCCTTTTATTTAAGCACCAATCTTTTTCATCCCGGAACAAGAACTTTTCATCACTTAGATTTAAAAACACTTCAATTCAAAGCAGTACTCTCTAACCAAGGTGCCTATGAAGTGCAGCTTTCACCAAATGAAAAGCAAATGGTATATCGTTTCAGCACAGCTACTCAGCCTTGGGAACTCTTTATTGCTGGTATTAAGAATCCAAGTAAAGCACTGCAAATCACGAAGTCAACAACTCCTCAATTTGATGCAGCCACACAGAATTTTCAAAAGCCACAAGTATTGAGTTTTCAAGCCTCTGATGGTGTTTCTGTATATGCCCGCCTTTATGAGCCCAAAGCAGGCATAAAAAATGGCGCTGCTGTATTATTTGTTCATGGTGCCGGCTATTTGCAAAATGCCCATCATTACTGGAGTCATTACCATCGCGAATATATGTTCCATCAGTTGCTCATTGAAAAAGGATACACAGTGCTAGATGTAGATTACAGAGCCAGTGAAGGTTATGGTAGAAATTACCGCACCGCTATTTATCGCCATATGGGAGGTAGAGATTTAGAGGATTTCAAAGATGCCAAAGATTTTTTGGTGAAGAGTTATGGCATTGATGCAGCTAGAGTGGGAATTTATGGTGGATCTTATGGCGGTTTTATTACACTCATGGCCTTGTTTACCAAACCCAACGAATTTGCTTGCGGAGCAGCGCTGCGCTCTGTTACCGATTGGGCGCATTATAACCACGAGTACACCACTAATATTTTAAATACTCCGGGAGCTGATCCTGAAGCGTATCGCCAAAGTTCACCCATCCATTTTGCAGAAGGCTTAGCTGATCCACTTTTGATTTTGCACGGAATGATTGATGACAACGTACAGTTTCAAGATGTGGTGCGCCTCAATCAAAGGCTGATTGAACTTGGGAAAAAAGATTGGTGGATGGCCTTGTATCCGGTCGAGCGTCATGGATTTCAGTATACGTCTTCCTGGACCGATGAATACCGTAGAATTTTAGAATTGTTTGATACTTATTTGCTAAAGAACTGATCCTATGAAAGAGTTTTCCTTTGCTTTTTTAACTCAAAAGTCAGAAATGCTGGCGCATCTAGATGTCTTGCAATTCTTGTACCCAAGTTTGACCCATGAACAGTATGCTAATGAACTAGACCTGATGTTGCCTTGCAATTATAGCCAGTTGGCAGTTTTTGACCAAGATAAATGCATTGCTATTTGCGGTGTTTGGATGGGCAATAAGCTTTGGATTGGCAAATACCTAGAGCTCGATAACATTGTGGTTGACCCCGCTTACAGGAGCCAAGGTGTCGGAGATTTGATTTTTCGAACCCTAGAGCAAAAGGCCATTGATGAAAGTTGCAACATGTTAGCACTAGATTCTTATACATCTAACTTCAAAGCACATAAATTCTTTTATAATCAAGGATACGGCCCCAAAGGATTTCACTTTGTGAAGCTGTTAAATGAAAAGGCAGTGCGTTGAGCACTGCCTTTTTTTTATTGCAAATAGTTAATCCTAAAAGATGGTTAGTGCCCCTTTGCTGCTAAATAGCGCTCGGCATCTAGTGCTGCCATGCAACCAGTTCCGGCTGCAGTAATGGCTTGACGGTAGGTTTTGTCAGCAGCGTCACCAGCAACAAATACACCCGGGACATTTGTTTGGGAAGTTCCAGGTTGAGCGTATTTGATATAACCTGTTTCATCGAGGTCGATGTAATCTTTAAAAACTGCCGTATTTGGTTGGTGCCCAATGGCAACAAAGAAACCAGTACAAGGAATTTCAGTTTCTTGTTGGGAAGCATTGTTAAAAGCTTTTACACCTGTCACTAGCTGGCCATCGCCAAGAACTTCGAGTGTTTCGGTATTGTATAAAATCTCGATGTTTGGTGTTTTTTGAACGCGCTCCGCCATGATTTTTGAAGCTCTGAATTCATTTTTACGCACCAACATGGTTACTTTGGTGCATAATTTTGAGAGGTAGTGCGCTTCTTCGCAAGCTGAGTCACCAGCGCCTACAATGACTACTTCTTGGTTTCTGTAGAAGAAACCGTCGCAGACGGCACAAGCTGAAACACCACCACCTAATTTGAGGTAGTGTTGTTCACTTTCTAAGCCGAGGTATTTAGCAGAAGCACCAGTAGAAATGATGATGGTATCTGCATGTATTTCGTGACCATCTTCAGTCCAACACTTATGGACAGGGCCAGAGAAATCTACTTTGGTAATGAAACCGCTGCGCACATCAGTTTCAAAACGCTTGGCTTGCGCCTCTAATTGTAGCATCATTTCTGGGCCAGTGATACCCTCCGGGTAACCTGGGAAATTTTCAACTTCATTGGTGGTGGTCAATTGACCCCCAGGTTGCAATCCTTGGTACATGACAGGTTTCATGTCAGCACGAGCTGCATAAATGGCAGCGGTATAACCTGCTGGTCCTGATCCGATAATTAAGCAAGAAAGACGTTCAATTTGACTCATGTGGTTTTATTTTGATTCACAAAATTAACCCTTTGTTTTGCTCTGCGCGTAACC
>JBILTD010000149.1:0-4659 GCA_044371695.1 Crocinitomicaceae bacterium
GTCAAAATGAAGTGCATTCAACTGAAGCAGGCTTGCGTCATGATCCAACGTGTTATTTGTGTCCGGGTAATGAAAGGTCCGGAGGCCAAAGCAATCCAGCCTATTCCTCGTGTTATGTCTTCGATAACGATTTCCCGGCGCTAGACATGCGCCCAGAAGTTTTGAATTTGGACAATGAACACTCAAATTTGGACAATCAGTACTCAGGCTCCTTTTTTAATGTAAAAGCAGCCAAAGGAATCAATCGGGTAGTTTGTTATTCGCCACGCCATGACCTCACGATGTCTGGGCTTTCTGTCAAAGAACTTGAAGATGTGGTACATACTTGGAAAGCCCAGTTTGAAGAACTTTCGGCACTTTCCTATATTGATTACGTTCAGATTTTTGAAAACAAAGGTGCGGTGATGGGCTGTAGCAACCCGCATCCACACGGGCAGATCTGGGCCCAACAAGGCTTGCCTACCCTGATTGCCAGAACCCAAGCGCAACTCAAAAAATATTTTCAAAACGAGCAAGCACCGCTTTTACAGCATTATTTGAATGATGAATTGCGCAACCAGGAACGCGTGGTTTATGAAAATGAAAACTTTGTTATTTTGGTTCCATTTTGGGCGGTTTGGCCTTTTGAAACCTTGGTTTTACCTAAACAAGATCTCAAAAACCTGCTAGATTTTACAACTGATATTGCTACTGATTTTGCTTTGGCTTTATCTAAAATCACCAGGGCCTACGACGCTGTTTTCAATTGCGACTTCCCCTACTCTGCAGGTTTTCATCAGGCACCCTGCGATGGTGTAGCTCACCCCGAATGGACGCTCCATTTTCATTTCTATCCGCCACTCTTGCGCTCTGCCAGTGTTAAGAAATTTCAGGTAGGCTACGAAATGCTCGCTGAAGCCCAGCGCGACATGACGCCGGAACAAAGTGCTGTTATTTTGAGAGGTCTAATTGTTTGATCTAGTTTTCTTCTTTCTTCTCTTTCTTTCTCCTTCTTTTTTCTCTTTATCGCTTTAATCTGCTGCAATTCTCACATCTTCGACGAAGGGAAGCTTGTGCATTTGACTTATTTCTAGTGTGAAATAACCTTGTTCTTCGGTGATTTTGCCGCAGAGTTCATAGATGCCTTTTCCGTAAAAGGGATATTTTTCATGGATGAGTGGAAAATGGACGGTATCAATGAAGTCACCGGCGGGGTCAAGGAAAGTTCCGAAAGACATGCGCTCTCCTTTGCTGGTTTTGGTTTGCTTGATACTCACGAGGTAGCCGTAGGTCCGAATGAGCACTTGTGAGGGCGCGTGTTTTTGAAAATCCTGAGCTAAAACATAGTGTTCAGGAAGTGGGTTTTTTAAGAGTTCAAAAGGGTTACAGAGCGGAAAGCCGAGCAGTTCAAATTGCTCGAAGGCCAACTCCAGTGGATGTTCTTCTAGTGTGGGTAGTTGGTGCTCGCGCTGTTCTGAGCTAAATAAAACGGGTGCTTGTTGCTTGTTTAAATGCTGGTGCTGATAGAAGTGCGCTTGCCAGAGCAGTTGTTTTCTAGGTACTTCAAAGCTGCGCAAAGCACCAATCCGGATCAGTAGACAAAGTTGCTCTAGTGGGATATGTACCCTTTTTAAAAGTACGGCTAGATTTTCAAAGGGTCCTCTTTGTGCACGCTGCAGTAAGATGCGCTCTATTACAGCGCTTTCAAGCCCAGCAACTAAATTGAAACCAAGGATGAGGCGCTGTACTTTAAGACTGCATTGATACTCGCCTTCATTGATGCAGGGAGCTTCAATTTGAGCTCCGAAACGGCGCGCTTCATGGACATAAATTTCGGTGCGGTAATAGCCACCGAAATTATTGATGCAGGCACACAAGTATTCTATTGGAAAGTGTGCTTTGAGGTATAAGCTCTGGTAACTTTCAACGGCATAAGAGGCCGAGTGTCCTTTGGAAAAGGCGTAGCCCGCAAAGCTCTCGATTTGTTTCCAGATACTGGCTGCAAAAAATGGGTCATGGCCTTTTTTTTGGCAAGCGCTCATGAAGCGCTCTTTTACGCGCAAGAATTCGGCTTTGGACCTGAATTTACCCGACATCCCTCGCCGCAAGACATCGGCTTCAGCAAGACTCAGACCTGCAAAATAATGCGCCACTTTAATGACATCTTCTTGATAGACCATGACACCATAGGTTTCTGGCATGAGTGCCAAAAGCAGCGGATGAATGTCTTTGTGTCGGGATGGGTCTCGGTGGCGCAAGATGTACTCGCGCATCATGCCAGACTGCGAAACGCCTGGTCTAATGATAGAACTGGCGGCTACAAGGGCTAAATAGTTGTCTACTTGTAACTTAATGAGCAGCATGCGCATGGCAGGCGATTCCACGTAAAAACAACCAAGGGCCCAGCCCCTGCGTAAAAACTCAGCGATTTTTGGATCTTGTTTGAGGTACTGAATGTCGTGGATATCGTGAATGGCTTCTTGAGGATATCTGCTCGATACAATTTCAAGCGCTGCTGCAATTTTGCCCAAACCTCTTTGACTCAGGATGTCAAACTTATAGAGCCCCACTTCTTCGGCTTCGCGCATCGAAAACTGGGTGGTTGGATACGCTTTTGGCGGTAGAAAAGTGGCGCAGAACCAAGAAATAGGCCGCTCGCTAATGACAATGCCGCCGGCATGCAAGCTCAGGTGTGAAGGCAAGCCCTCGATGTTTTTGGCATAGCGTAAAATGAGCTGCCCTAGCTCTGCAAATTCGGCCATGCTTCCACTACCCCGACTGAGTGTTCGGATGGCCTGCGCAGGCAAACCAAAGACTTTGCCGAGCTCTTGAATACAGGCCCTGTATTGAAAAGTGTTGTAGGTGCAGAGCCAAGCAGCATTGGGGTAGCGCTCAAAAACATAACGAATGATGTCGTCGCGGTCGGTCCAGGAGAAATCGATGTCAAAGTCTGGTGGGTTTTTGCGGTAGAGATTGATGAAGCGTTCGAAGTAAAGATCGAGTTCTAAGGGGTCGACGTCAGTGATGCGCAACAGATAAGCGACAATGCTGTTGGCCCCACTTCCACGCCCTACATAGAAATAGCCCTTGGATCTTGCGTAAGAAGTGAAGTCATAGGTGATTAAAAAATATGATAAGTATTGCTTTTGCGCAATGATGTCAATTTCCATCTCGATGCGTGCAATGATTTCGTCAGTGACAACAGCGTAGCGGTAAGCCAGGCCCTCGGCACAAAGTTCTCTGAGTAGCTCGATGTCTGTCTCGGGGCTTCCGGTGAAGCTTTTGGGCTGCTGCGCCGTGGCCGCTTCGCCAAACTCGAAGTTGCACCGACAACTCGAGAGTTGCTGCGTGGTGTTAGCGAGTAATTGAGGCGCAGCAGCAAAGGCCGCCGCGATTTGATCAGGGCTTTTGAGGGTTTCTGTGGCTTTGGCATGGCTACTGGGGGCAAGCTTTGATAACAAGCAGTTTTCAGAGATGGCGCGCAGCAAACGGTGTGTGTTGAAGTCTTGTTTATGACGAAATGTCATGGGCGCGTCGGCCACGCACTTGTGAACCGGGAGCGCTGGGCGCTGCAGTTGCCACTGTGTGATTTGCGAGGCCTGAATAGCAACAAACTCATTTTCTGAAAGTTTGGCAGGCTGCGCACCAAACGGATACCAGACATAACAAGCTGAAAAATGCGGCAAGGGATGGGTGAAAGGTTGCGCTTCCTTGAGTTGCTGAGTGAGGTACTGATTGAGTTCTTGAAAACCGCGGTTGTTGCGGGCAACGAGGGTGGCGATATGTTGCTGCCCCTTGCGCAATTCTAGGCCGAGCACAGCTTTAATGCCGTGTTGTTGCGCTGCCCGCACAAAGGCCAAGGCAGAGCCCGTATGATTGATGTCAGTGAGCAGCAAAGCACTGTATTGCTGTTGTTGCGCCCATTCGACTAAGGCTTCGGGCTTCAGGATTCCGTAGCCCAAACTAAAACAAGAGTGTACCCGCATGGATGATGTGTTTAAACGCGTCTGTTGGCTAAAAGAATGGGCGGCTCGCCTTCAAAAGGATTGTAATGACCAATGGTTCGGGCTTCAAGACCAATGGCGCGCAAAACAGCGCGGTCTCCGTAGCGCACCCTGATTTTATCTAGGGCTTGGTAGAGTGCTGGATATGCGAGGTCGCTGTCAAAGAGTCGCAGCTGGTGCGCGCCCGATACCAGAGAGCTGTAACGAATGCCGATGAGCCGCACCAAAACCCTGCGGTTGTAAAGGCGCTTGAACAAGCTTTGCACCAAAGGCAAGAGCTCGTGATCAGCGGCGGTGTAGGCTACTTGCTGCTGTAGTGTTTGGGTTTGGAAGTCTGCGTAGCGAATTTTGACCGTGACCGTACCGGTGAGCTTATTGGCTCGGCGCAATTGGAAAGCCAAGTTTTCAGCCATGGCCGCCAAGATGCCACTCAGTTTATGGATGTCAATGGTGTCTTGATCAAAGGTGCGTTCGGTCGAAATAGATTTGCGCTCGTTGTAAGCTTCAACGGGGCTGTTGTCAATGCCTTGGGCCTTAGACCAAATGCTGCGCCCGTTTTCACCGAGTGCTTGCTCTAAGAGCTCTAGCGGCAAGGCCTGCAAGGTGCCAATTTTCTTGACACCTAAACCGCAAAGTGTTTGGTAGGTTTTGGGGCCCACCATTGGTATTTTTTGCA
>JBILTD010000150.1:0-4651 GCA_044371695.1 Crocinitomicaceae bacterium
CCGTTGCCCTTTGGTTCTTTGCTTAATTGATTTTAAAAGCGAAACATGAGTCTAGCACAATTAACCTATCCATCCTTGGTCATCTTGGCTTTCGCTAAAGCAGTTGAAGGTAATAAAGAATTACAGACTTGGCTGCAAGATAATGGCTACCCAGAGCTTTTTATGGCTGCGCATGCCATTCGTTTACAAGATCCTGCGCGTCAGTGGCTCATGAAAAATGGTTACCCGCACCTTTTAGCCATGATTGCAGCGGCAGAGGGTGATGAAAAAGCACAGAAATGGCTCAAGCAATACGATTACATGGTGTTGTACCATATTGCAATGGCTGTGGATCACGAGAAAGATAGTTGGTTTTGGTTGCGTCAAAATAGTTCACCCGAACTCATTATTTTGACCAAATCCATTCAAATAATAAAAGATCAAATTGAAGAAAACCACAACGACGTACACGCTATACATAAAGATTTATAGCAGGTACGTCGTTAGTCAGGTAAATATTTACTTAGAGTAACATGGCAGCAGGCTGCTCCATGTATGTCTTAAATGTTTGAAGGAAGGATGCTCCGGAAGCGCCATCAACAACGCGGTGGTCACAAGAAAGTGTTACTTTCATTACTGAACCCGGTACAACTTGGCCATTTTTAACGACCGGAACTTCTTTGATGCCGCCAATTGCCAAAATACAAGAATCTGGCGGATTCACGATTGCTGTGAAAGATTCAATACCAAACATCCCTAGATTAGAAATGGTAAAGGTATTGCCTTCCCAATCTGAAGGTTGTAATTTTTTGTCTTTGGCTTTTTGAGCAAATTCGCGGACTTCAGTTGAAATTTGCGTGAGGCCTTTGTTGTCTGCAAAACGCACAACAGGTACTAATAAACCTTCATCTACGGCAACAGCTACACCAATATTGACGTGCTCATTGCGACGAATGAAATCGCCCATCCAGGCGCTGTTTACTGTTGGGTGCTGACGCAAGGCCATCGCCACCGCCTTGATCACCATGTCATTGAAAGAAACCTTCACGCCATCGAGGCTATTCAAGGATTTTCTAGTAGCAATTGCATTTGACATATCGATGTCAAGGGTGAGGTAGAAGTGTGGTGCTGTAAACTTACTTTCAGCCAAACGACGCGCAATCGTTTTGCGCATTTGTGAGATGGGTTCGTCGTAGTAAGAAACTTGACCTGAGTTACTCACTGCTGCAGCAGGCTTGCTAGCTGGTGTATAAGGAACATAATGATCGACGTCGCGTTTTACGATGCGGCCATTTTCACCAGTACCGGCAACGGCTTGAATATCAATTCCGCGCTCAGAAGCCAATTTTTTAGCTAAAGGGGAAGCAAATACACGATCAGCATTATTATTAGCTGCCACAACTGGTGCAGTAACTGGTGCTGGCGTTGGTGCGGTTACAGGAGCGGCAACCGGTGCTGGAGCGCTAGTTACTTCTGGTGCTGGTGCAGGAGTTGGTTCTGGTGTGCTTGTTGTCGCACCCGGAGCTCCGGCAGCTGCATTAGCAAGTGCTGCACTGATGTCTTCACCAGCCTGACCAATAATGGCCAAAACGCTATTTACGGGTGCTGCTTTACCAGTTTCTACACCGATATGCAGTAAAACACCATCAAAGAATGATTCAAATTCCATGGTTGCCTTGTCTGTCTCAATTTCAGCAAGAACTTCACCTGCTTTAACGGTGTCACCAACTTTTTTTGTCCAGGCAGCAACAACACCTTCTGTCATGGTGTCGCTCAACTTCGGCATGTAAACTACTTCAGCCATGTTTCTTTATTTTTTTTAGTATTCTTTGATGTAAGGATAATCAGTTTGAACATACACGTCCTCATAAAGTTCGTGTGCTTCAGGATAAGGAGAGTTTTCTGCGAAAGTCACAGATTCTTCTACTTCAGTTTTTACCCAAAGGTCAATTTCTTCAAGTTCTTTAGCCGAGAGCCATTTATTTTCTTGAATAATGCGCAAGCAGTGCTCGATTGGATCTTGTTCCATCCATTCAGCTACTTCATCTTTGGTGCGGTATTTTTGCGGATCTGACATCGAGTGTCCTTTGTAGCGATAAGTTCTGATGTCGAGTAGGGTAGGTCCTTCACCACGGCGTGCGCGGTCAGCAGCTTCTTCAATGGCTTCGTGCACAGACTCAGGGCGCATACCATTGACAATTTTTGATGGCATGCCGTATGACAAACCAATTTGAGAAAGATCAGTAACGTTGGTAGTACGCTCAACTGAGGTACCCATGGCGTAATTGTTGTTTTCGATAATGAAAATGACTGGAATTTTCCAGTTCATGGCCATATTAAAAGTTTCATGGAGCATACCTTGACGCACCGCACCATCACCCATAGAGACAAAAGCAACATTTTTGGTGCCTTTATACATTTCAGCAAATGCAACGCCAGCTCCCATTCCGATTTGTGCACCTACAATTCCGTGGCCACCCATGAAATTGACGTTTTTGTCAAAGAAGTGCATTGAACCACCTTTACCTTTTGAGCAACCTGTGGTGCGTCCGTAAAGCTCAGCCATTAATACGCGTGGATCAGTGCCCAAAGCAATCGGATGTGCGTGGTCACGGTAAGCAGTCATGTGTTTGTCGTCTTTCTGACAAGCACTTGCTGTACCTACAACAATAGCCTCTTGGCCAATGTAGAGGTGACAAAAACCACCAAATTTTTGTTGGATATAAAGTTGACCCGTTTTTTCTTCAAATTTTCGGATCAAAAGCATGTCCTTGTACCATTTAACGTATGTTTCTTTCGAAAACTTAGGTTTAGTAGAACTTTTTACGGCTTTAGCGCACATATTTTCTTGTTTTTATCGGTCACAAATATACAAATGATTCACAAACAATGTTCAAAATGTCAAATTTACACTAAGTGTAGCTTTTTTAAATTTCACGTTTTAAATAAGGCTGAAATTGCTTCAAAGAAAGGCTAAATGAAAGGGTTCCGTAGGAATAAGGAGCAACTTCATATTGATTGTAATAGAAAGTGACCTTTTTATTGGAAAACTCAAAGTTATCAGGGATAAAAAAACCTCTTTCAAACCAAAAATCAGTTTGATTAAATGGCACTTTTGCGGAAATTCCAACAGCCTTTCTAAATGCAGCTTCTGCAATTTGTAGGAATTTTTTGTCTAGATTGAAAAAATCTTTCAAATGAATTTCTTTAGCCGTTTTTTTATCAAAATGATCAAAACCAACACCGTATGAGCCGTGTGCGCCACCTTGATAGGTACTTGACTCTGATTTTAAGGTAGCGAACCCTGGTCTTTCTGCAGCAATTTGATAAGTTTCTTCGAGACCCCAAACCATACTCATTTCGTTTTCATCATAGCGTCTGGATTCTTTTTTGAAGGCGAGCAAGGCCTGATGAAAGAGGTTTTTATTTAATGGAGCGGTGTATGGAGCTTGTTCTTCTGATCTATAAAGGCTGTTGCGAATCAAATGATTAATGGCTAATTGCCAATTTTCTAGCTCAGCCGTTTCATCGTAAATTTGATAAGTAATTTTTGACCATGCTTTATCCCAAGTTTCAACAACTTTCTTTTTTGAAATGAGCACGCTGTCAGCGCCGGTAAGGATAAAAGCTGTGTCTGTTGGGTTTAGTGCTTGGGCTTGAACCTCGGTTTCTGTTTGCTCTTTTCCCTTTACTTTTCGAACTTCTTTTTTCGATTTCGCTTCGGTCTGGCAAGCAAATACCAAAAAGAGGGCAAGCGAAAAGGAAGCAATGATTTTAAACGGCATGTGTAGATTTTTTGGTAGCCTTTACTATCAAGTAAATTCCTGCAATAACTAGCGGAATACTGAGCATTTGCCCTGTATTAAGCGGAAGCGTATAGTCCCTGGCGGTTTGCCCTAGTTTGAAGCACTCACAAATGATGCGCGAGCCAAAAATCAGGATTAAAAAACTACCGAAAACAAAACCTGGCTGTTGCCATTTTTTAAGTTTCCAGTATAAGTAAAGGAGTAACCAAAACGAGATGAAATAACAAATGGCCTCATAAAGCTGTGCAGGATGGCGTGGTGAGGGGTCGTAAAAGCCCGTGTCTTCATTGAAGTAGTACTGAAACTGAAAGGCCCAAGGCACATCGGTAATGTAACCTACCATTTCATGATTAACCAAATTTCCGAGACGGATAAACGTACCCGCTATGGCTATTGGTGCAGCGATGCGGTCGAGGATCCAGATGTAAGGTTTTAGAGAAACCTTTTTAGAGAAAATAAATAAGGCGATTAGTATGGCAATTGCTGCGCCATGGCTGGCCAGACCACCCTCCCATATTTTAATAATATCGCCGGGGTGTGAAAAATAACCACGTTCTAAGCGCCCCTTAACCACTTGGTCCCAATAGGGTCCGTAAAAAAAGACATGGCCTAAACGCGCACCAATGATTGTAGCCAAAACCATATAAGTAACTAAACTATCAAGAGTTTTATCTGCAATTTGTTCGGCCTTGAACATTTTGCGAATGACAAAATATCCCATCACAATACCCGATACAAATAGCAAGCCGTAAAGGTTAGGCGTTCGCCAACCTTCAATTAGTTCGGAATCTACCGTCCAGTTGATAAATAAAGTCATGGTGCTTGGTTTTTTAGGACTTGTTCAACAAGTGCTTGAGGTTTCTCTT
>JBILTD010000022.1:0-14178 GCA_044371695.1 Crocinitomicaceae bacterium
GTCTCCTCCTTTTTTCAGCAACGAGTTTTGCTCAAAAATCTGTTTCTAAATCCGGAATCGAAATCCAAACAAAGCCATTACACTGCAATGTACCTGCTGAAGGATACGAGGCAGACCTCATTCAACTCACCATTACAAACACTACCAACCAAGTTAAAGTTGTTAATTACAGCTTTGAATTGTACTACGATGGGAATTGTGCAACTTGCGGGCATCCTGAAATGGTTTACACACAAACATTACAACCTCAAGAAAAATTAGAAGGTGTTTGCCTAGATCGCAACCGCCAAGGCCTCACAATCTTTGATCACATGCCCGCACATCTAACCAAAACACAACTGACCGATTTTAAAATTGTCAGTGTTGCGGTTCAATAATTTTTTCTCATGAAAACCTACTATCAACTACTCTGCCTCCTCGCAGGCTTTTTTACATGGACCTCAGCAAACGCGCAGTGTACAGTGCAGGCCAGTGCTCAGGACACTATTGTACCATGTAATGGGTCAACCACATTAAGTGTTAACGGGTCTGGAACCAGCGTGCTCGCCTTCGGTGAAAACTTCAATAACGGTCAGCCAGTCGGTTGGGATTTCTCACAAGTCGTTACTATTGCCAATAACACATGTGGTGTACCAAGTCTTGATGGTTCAGACTTCATGTGGATGGGTAACCAATCCGTTGCACCACGTGTAATGACCACAGTTCAGCTCGATGTATCATCTGGTGGTAATGTTTGCTTTGAAATGCGCTACGCTATCCAAGCCCAAGCTTCTCCATGCGAGGGTCCTGATTTAGCCAGTGAGGGTGTCTATTTACAATACTCGACAGACAACGGCGCTACCTGGGTAACAATGAACTACTGGAGCCCTAATGGCGGCTATGATTCCTACATGACTTCTTGGAACAACTATTGTGAATCTATTCCATTAGCTGCACAAACAGCAACTACAAAATTCCGCTGGACGCAACTAGCAGTTTCTGGCGCTGGTTTTGACCACTGGGGCCTTGACAACATCTCCATTTCAGCAACTATTCCTAACTACACCATTACTTGGTTACACGACAATTACAGCTATCCTACAGGTGTATACATTGGCGACAATCCTACACCGGTTTCTCCAACTGGCACTACTAGCTATATTGTAATGATGACAGATAGTACAAACATATGCTATGATACCATCACACTTTTTATTTCCTACCCACAAATAGACACCATTCTTGAAAACGACCCAACATGTGGTAGCAGCAACGGAAGTTTGGTTGCGAGTTCTTCAGGTGGTGCCGGAGGTTATACCTACTCCATTGATAATGGCCAAAATTTTCAAAATTCTGGTACATTCAGCAACTTAGGAATCAACAATTACACCATTATTCTTGTCGACCAAAACAACTGTTCAGATACACTACAAGCCGCCTTACAAGGTGTTGATTCTGTAGACATATCTAACATGATAGTCACGACCACCACTTGTGGGCTTGACAACGGAGTCATCGACCTAACGGTCACCGGTGGATCACCTGCCTATCAATATAGTCTTACAAACGGCAGTACTTTTTCAGCGAGTCCAGTATTCAGTAACCTAGCACCAGGCACTTATCAAGTCTATGTTCAAGACGCCAATGGTTGCTTTGACCAAACGACCACAGAAATCTATCCCTCGACTAATCCTGAACTTGGCCCTACAACTTCAACTTTAGAGTTTTGTAGTTTACAAGATGGCTCTATTTCTACTAGCGCCACTCTTGGCGTAAGCCCCTATGTTTTTGTTGTGCACCAAGGCCCCGTGTTGGTAGGTACTAGTACTACTGGTAATTTCCCTAATTTCAATTCAGGTAGTTACTGGGTTACGGTCATAGATCAAATTGGCTGTGCTGATAGCACTCAAATTATTGTGGACAGTATCCCGGCCCCTGTATCACCGATGACAGACACAATTCTGTGTAACCTCACGCTACAAGTAAATGGTGTGGTCTCATATACCGGCTCAAACTGGACCTCCAATTCAGGGCTCATTTCCTTCAATGATGCCACTACTGAAAATCCATTAATTACTGCAGATACTGCAGGTATTTACAGCATCAATATGCAAGATAGCGTTTGTGGATTCAACCAAAGTTTCAGTCTTACATTTGTTGCTGATCCGTTTACCTCTATAAACGATACCACGCTTTGTGTAGGAGAAACAGCCACCCTCGCAGCTATTGTGCAACCACAAAATGTCAGCTACGCTTGGAACACGAATGAAACAAATTCAACCATTGCTGTAACCACTTCAGGCACATACATTGTTGCTGCGACCAATATGT
This sequence comes from Crocinitomicaceae bacterium, assembly GCA_044371695.1. GTDB lineage: Bacteria > Bacteroidota > Bacteroidia > Flavobacteriales_D > Crocinitomicaceae > UBA952. The sequence goes on from JBILTD010000022.1 coordinate 2,311, forward strand.
GTGGCGTCAGTATTGACTCTACATTAGTTACTTTCTACTACTGCGATATCGAGTTTCCTAATGTATTTAGTCCAAATGCAGATGGTAGCAACGACTACTTTCATATGACTTTCTACGGAGGCTTAGCTGTCTATGAGTGTATCATTGTAAACCGCTGGGGGAACACCATCAGAACATTCACTGACCCTGCCTTCCAATGGGATGGTACCGATGAAAATGGTAATGAACTTGAAGAGGGCGTATATTTCTATATCGCAAAAACGACAACCAACGCCAATCAAGAAATTGAAAAACAAGGCCTCATTCACCTTGTTCGCAAAGAGTAATTAGTATCTTTGCGTGTGCTGCAATTAAAGAAAAATACACCAAGATGGGTCATTATTTTGTTGGATGTTCTCATCCATCTATTTGTCCTGTTCTTTGCTTACTTAATCCGCTTTGACCTCAAGGCGGATTTTTCTTTGATCCAAACTGAATGGGCCATTTTATCTAAAAGTCTTTGGTTCTTTATTTTAGTAAAAATTGTTGTTTTTGGAGTTTTTCAAATACATCAAGGCCTGGTTCGCTATTCCTCAACAGATGATTTCAAACGGATATTATTTGCTGAAGCAATCAGTTCCATCGTATTTATTATAGGTGGTCTCATCCGTTTTTATTTCCTAGACCACTATTATCTGTTCCCGAATTCTGTACTGATTATGGAGTTCATTTTCAGTTCTGCTTTTGTGATTTCAGCACGCCTAGTTGTGAAGTTACTTTATTTGGAGTACATCAAAGAAAAAGGCACCGAAGAACCATTAGTGATTTTTGGCGCAGGTGTATCTGGACTCCTCACCAAAAGAATCATTGAAAAAGATACGGCTTCGTTGCAAAACGTCATTGGTTTTATAGACGACAATCCGAATTTGAAAAGCAAGCGAATTGAAGGATCAAAGGTTTACCAACTCCATGAATTAGAGCTGCTCAAACAAAAGTTTAATCTGCGTACCCTCATTATTGCAGTGCAAGATCTTCCATCAGAGCGACTTCAACAAATTGCCGAATCTGCTTTTGAATTAGGGATTCAAATACAACGTGTACCTGAAGCAAAATCATGGACCAACGGCTCATTTCAAATTAAACAATTTACCAAAATCAATATCAATGACCTCTTAGGACGTGAAGTCATTGAGTTAAATAATCCTAAAGTTGCAGCGCTGATCTCAGAAAGGGTTGTTTTAGTAACAGGTGCTGCCGGAAGCATCGGAAGCGGACTTGCTAAAAGTATTGCACCCTTGAATCCGAGTAAGTTAATTTTACTCGACCAAGCAGAAACTCCTTTGTTTGAGCTTGAGCAGCAAATCAAAGCAAAATTCCCTGCTGTTGCTACCGAGTATGTAATCGGTGATATTTGCGATGCCCACCGCATTAAAAAAGTCTTCGAAAGCTTTAAACCGCATGTAGTCTTTCACGCAGCAGCGTATAAGCACGTGCCACTTATGGAAGATAATCCTGCAGAGGCAATCAGAAACAATATAGGTGGCACACTTTTGATTGCCAAACTTGCTGCCGAATTTGATGTGAAAAAATTTGTCATGATTTCAACGGATAAAGCCGTGAATCCGACTAACGTCATGGGCGCCTCCAAGCGCATCGCAGAAATGGCCGTAGACTTTCTGAATGAAAACCAGCAAACGGCTTATATCACCACACGCTTTGGTAATGTATTAGGCTCCAACGGATCAGTCATTCCAACTTTTGAAAAGCAAATTGCAGCAGGTGGCCCTATCACTGTTACCGACGAACGGATCACGCGCTTTTTCATGACCATTCCAGAAGCGTGTCAACTTGTTTTAGAAGCAGCAGCTATGGGCAACGGAGGAGAAATTTTTGTCTTTGAAATGGGTCAAGCCGTTAAAATCATTGACCTTGCAAAAAAGATGATTTTACTATCTGGCAAGCAACCCTACAAAGACATCGACATTCAAATTACAGGGTTACGCCCTGGTGAAAAACTCTACGAAGAAGTGCTCGCCTCTAATGAAAACACCTTGAGTACCCATCATCCAAAAATATTGATTGCCAAAACCAGACAGACTACCGAAGTACACGACGCGCTTATTCAAGAATTATTACACAAAGCCGAACAACAAGAAAATGAGCTTTGTGTAACACTTATGAAAAAAATAGTTCCAGAATTTATTTCAAATAATTCCACCTATCAGAAACTTGACCAATGATTTCTCCTGCAAAAATTCAAATAAGATTAACCGATATTGATATTCTTGGTCATGTCAACAACTCCATTTACCTAGTATACTTTGAGATGGCCCGCATACATTATTTCAATCACCTCGTTGGCCCTAATTGGAATTGGATTGAGCAAGGAGTTGTACTTGTAAAAAATGAAGTCGAATATATTCAACCATTATACCTCAATGATCAACCAGAAATCAAACTTTTTCTCAAACACGTCGGCAACAAAAGTTTTACGCTGGCTTACCAACTCTTTGTAAAAGATAAGCTGTGTACAACAGGAAGCAGCACCCTTGTCGGATTCAACAGTAAAACTTTTCAAACTATTGAGATTCCGGAACAAATGAAAGCTGCACTTTTACAACTTGATCAGCTTTAAAATACCATCTCTATGAATTGGCTAAAATCTTTAGTTGTTTTTTGTTTTGCTTTTAAGAGTGTTAATGCACAAGTCCCGGAAGCATGTAGAGGCACGCGCATGGCTTGCCCGGCAAAAAATGTAAATAATTGCCAGGAAAAAGTTGCATTTGATGAACAACGCAATCTTTATTTACTGCGCAAAGATTACGCAACTCCGTATTCCGGAAACTGTACAAGCTGTTATTCCAATTTTATTGTTGAGGAAAAACTATATTTTGAAAATGGCAAACGCGAAGGACGAGATACATCCTATTACAGAACAGGATGCATACAAGCCATTCAGGAATATCATTTAGGCTTACAAAATGGATCTACAGTAATCTATTACGACTCAACTAAATGGAAGCAATTTGAAATTTGGTATAAAAACGGTGTTCTAGATGGTCCCTCTATTCAATTCATTCGCAATGAGCAACAAGATACCCTGACACTGAAAAACTACGCAGATGGCAAATTAGATGGTCAACAACGTACTTATTACAATAATGGTAAACTGAGAAAAGTGAGTCATTACAACAATGGATTACTCAATGGCCAAATGTATACACTCACTGAAAACGGCACTAAGGAAAGCTCACTCAATTATAAAAATGGCAAAAAAAATGGGGTCTGGACCTATTATTTTGACAGCGGTAAAACAGCGCGCATAGAAAATTGGAAAGATGGCAAGAAGAATGGCGAATTCAAAACCTTTGATGAACGTGGGCAAGTACTGAACTCAGAACAATATTTAGCCGATATTCCTGTTGGTAAACACGAATCATTTTACGTCGATGGGAAGCTCAATTATAGCTGTACCTATAGTAGCAAAGGAGAAAAAATTGAAGAATTTGTAATCGATGAATATGGGGTGAAGAAACAGTTGTTTCCGAAAACTAATGAAAAGGAATAAGTGACTTGAGCAACATCATGAGTCCCATCACAAACAACCCAATTCCGACAATCATTGACATCTTAGCGTGATTCACCTTTGGAATATACTTTCGGCCCACCACCGTGCCAGCTAAAGCGGCCGGAACACACAAAAAGATAAGCAGCGTTGGGTAATAACTAAAAAATGCAGTACTCGAAAAATAAACACCAATTCTAGTAATATCTACTAACAGGGAAATAATTGCGGTTGTCGCAACAAAAACAAGGGGTTCAATTTTAAGTTTGGATAGAAACATTGCCCGAAGAGCGCCTTGATGTCCGGAAAAGCCACCAAAAAAACCACTCAATACTCCTCCAAAACGCATGGCCCATTGCCCATGAATGGGTAGTTTCCAATTAAAAAACTCTAAACAAGCAAAGCTCATTAAAATGACGCCAAAAATGGGCTCTAAATTTGTAGTGGTCGTTGTTGTTAAAGTACTGAGAAGAAAGGCACCTAAAAAAGCAAACGTAATAGCTGGGATACCAAAATTCCGAAACAAGTTCCAGTTAATCGACCTCGCCGTGAGCGCCACTTTCAAAATATTATTGCAGAGGTGCACAATACCCGCCATCAAGACAGCTAGAGGTGCATCCCAATAAAGCAAGAACATAGGAACTAAAATGGTGTTAAGTCCGAATCCGGTGAAAAAGGTTGCCAAAGCACCTATAAAGGGTACTAATATGAACACAACAATCGAGAGCAAAACATCCATGCGAAATTGTATTTTTGCTAAAAGTACAAATATGATTGATTTACGCAGTGATACCGTTACACAACCCTCATCTGAAATGCGCGCATTTATGCTAGCTGCGCCAGTTGGTGATGACGTCTTTATGGAAGACCCAAGTGTTTTGGAGTTAGAAGCCTATGCCGCTCAATTATTTGGTAAAGAAGCAGCCTTGTTTTGTAGTTCAGGAACGCAAACCAACCAGATTGCCATAAATGTTCACGTGCAACCTGGAGGTGAAGTTATTTGCCACGAAGAAAGTCATATCTACAAATATGAAGGTGGAGGAATCGCCAAAAATTCTGGTGCCTCTGTAAGACTTCTCAAAGGAGACCGTGGACGCATTACTGCCGCTTCCATTGAAAAATGGATCAATCCTGCACACGATGTTCATTTTCCACTGACTCAGTTAGTAAGTCTAGAAGATACAGCCAACCGAGGTGGCGGTGCTATCTATGACCTTGCTGAACTTCAAAACATACGCGAACTTTGTACCAAACTTGGCCTTCCTTTGCACTTGGATGGCGCCCGTGTTTTTAATGCCTTAATTGAAAACGGCATGGAAGCAGCTCAGTATGGTCAATTTTTTGATAGCATTTCTGTTTGTTTATCTAAAGGGCTCGGAGCTCCTGTTGGTTCTGTTTTACTCGGATCAAAATCCTTTATAGAGCGTGCGCGTCGGGTTCGAAAAGTGATGGGTGGCGGCATGCGTCAGGCCGGTATCATTGCAGCGGGTGGCCTTTATGCACTTAAAAATAATAGGAGTCGAATAGCAGAAGACCACCGCCATGCAAAAGCTTTAGAACTTGCCCTTCAAAAATGTAGTTACATCAAAGAAGTGGTGCCCGTACAGACCAATATTGTAGTCGGCATTCTCAAAGATGAATCAGCGCGCGACCACTTAATAGCTCAACTTGCAGAAAACAAGATACGTTGTATGGCTTTTGGCCCAGGCATGATCCGCATGGTGACACATTTAGATGCAAGCGAAAAAGACATAGACTATTGCGTAAATATTCTCGAAAAAATGTAACTTTTTGCAAGAAGTTCGTAGATAGCACTATGTGCTTGTTTCGACCTATTTTTTTGAGTTTTGCACTTTTAATGGCAACGTTTGCGCATGCGCAACAGGCGGCCTGTACCACCACTGATAAAAAAATCAATAAAGTACTTCAGGAAGCTTTAAATGCTTCAAGTTTTGAAGAAAAAGTCAGAGGTCTAGCTTCGCTTGCTCAAAAATATCCTGAAAATGTGCAAGCATATTATTACCTAGGTGTATTATTTTACGCAAAAGGTAGTGCAGAATATAAAAACAATGCAACACAAACCGAAGGCGAAAAAAACCTCCAAAAATCTTTAGCCTTCTTTCAAGCAGCTATTCAAAAATGTCCTGACTACAATCCTGAAGCCTATTACTATAGTGCCAAATTACTTTACAATTTTGATCGAAAGGATGCTAGTTTGACTCAAATTGAAACCTTTTTTGCTTTTGATTCCTTGTATCCCGATAGTCGTGATCGAAGTATTCAAACCTATGATGAAATCAAGTCAGAATTAGCACCTGTATATAAAGAGCTAAGTTTTTTACGCGATGTGAAACTAAATCCGGTACCATATGAGGTGCAAAAGGTACAACAAGTCAGTACTACCCAAGACGAATATTTTCCGATGTTGAGTCCTGATAACGAATTACTCTTCTTTACAAGAAAAGCAGACAAGACCAATCTTGGCGATATCTCTGGGGGTGTTGAGGAAGAATTTACAATGGCACAGGCCCAATACGAACAATTCAACGAAGGATTTGCATTAAGTAGCCCTTTCAATGATGGCAACTTTTATAATTATGGTTCAGCTAGTCTTTCTGCAGACAACCGAGAGATGATCTTGTGTGCTTGCCGAAAAGAAGTCGTTTACCAAAAGGAATATTTGAATTGTGACCTCTATAGTACCCGCTATCAGGTGACTCAAGTCAAAGGAAAAAATACTTTTTCATGGGGGCCACTGACCAACCTTGGCCCGCAAATAAATACAAAGGACGGCTGGGAGGCTCAACCTTCTTTGTCGTCTGATGGGAAAATCCTTTATTTCACTAGTTTCAGAAAAGGATCTCAAGACAACGATATTTATTACAGCGAAAAACAAGCCGATGGTTCATGGGGAACCGCGAAGCCTTTTACAATTGTAAATACAGCAGGTAAAGACAAAAGTCCCTTTTTTCACCAAGATGGAGAGACTTTCTACTTTGTTTCAGAAAGCAATCGTGAGAGACCTGGATTGGGCGGCTTAGATATTTTCTATATGCGTAAAACCGTTAATGGTTGGGGTCCAATACAAAACTTGGGTTATCCTATTAACTCAGAAGCAGATGAACTTGGGCTTTTTGTATCAACTAATGGCAAAGAAGCTTATTTCTCTAGTTATCAGGGGCAAAATTGGGATATCTATAGTTTTGAACTTTACGAAGCGGCCAGACCCAAAGAGGTTCGAATCCTGACCGGGAAAATTGTCGATGAACAAGGAAAAGGTGTGGCGGGGGCTGATTTACAACTCAATTACCACAATCGAGAGCAGCAGATAGAGGCCGGACAAACCAATGAAGATGGCACCTATGCGATTGCCGTACAAGTTGGAGAAGACATCAGTATTTCAGCCAGTAAGGAAAACCATAGTTTTCAAGCCCAGGTCATCAAAGCTGAAGAACTCAGTACGCCCTCTAACAAAGTGGAAGCCAAAGAACTCGTGGTAGATAGTCTTGAAGTTGGTAACGCTTATACCCTCGCCTCTATTTATTACGCCACCGAAAGTCATTTACTTGACAAAGAGGCGAAAATTCTTTTGCAGAGTTTTGCTGCCTACCTGCAACAACAGCCAAATATTTCGCTGCAAATTAACGGCCACACCGACGATCTAGGCGCTGAACAAAACAACTTGCTTTTGTCTGAACGCAGGGCTCAGGAGGTGGTGAGTTACTTAATCGAACTTGGCATTGCTCCGGAAAGGTTACAGGCAAAAGGTTTTGGAGAAACGCAACCCAAAGTTGCCAATACATCTTCAGAAAATAGAGCAAAGAATAGAAGAACGGATTTTGAAATTTTAGGATTGTAAATAGAAAATCAATGTCACAAAAAAAGGAGCCCAATGAGCTCCTTTTATTAATATGATTTTTACAGTGCTTAGTGACTGAAGTTTTTCTTTTCGCGGATACGAGCAGATTTACCAGTACGCTCACGGAAGTAGAAAATACGTGCTCTACGCACAGCTCCACGTTTCACAACTGTAATGCTATCAATGAAAGGAGAGTTTACAGGAATGATACGCTCTACTCCGATGTTACCTGACATTTTACGAATTGTAAAAGTTTCAGTAGCACCTGCACCACGGCGTTGTAAAACTACACCTTGGAATTGCTGGATACGCTCTTTGTTACCCTCAACAATACGGTAAGAAACAATAATGGTATCTCCGGCTCCGAAAGCTGGAAGTTCATTTTTGGCGATGAGCTCTTGCTCAATTTGTTTAATGACGTTCATCTCAGAAATTTTAAACCGTTTTCAATTAAACGGGGGTGCAATATTACGAATATTTTCTGATTTGCTCACAGAAAATTGCATTTTTTTTAGGCTAAACGTAAAAAGCCATCAGAATGAGCAACAAAGCGACTGCGGCATAGATGACAACAAGTTGTAAACTAAGACCACTTTTAGAATTTGACTCAATTGTTGTGTCTGTTTTCGTAGCTTTTATAGAATTGGTATTTTCTTGTACGGGCCAATCAAATAAGTCTTTGATTGCCAAGTTTGTAGTGCCTATCTGCAATTGGTCAGTGGCTTCAAGTTCAACTAAGTGATGAATGGCATTACCGTTCAATAAAGCCTTTGCCTCAGCTACACACAGGTTGAAATATACGGTACCATTGCTATCTTGCAATAAAAGCGCATGATAAGGCAATAATTCAGGATCAGCGAATTGAATGTCATTGGCAGCTGCTGCTCCTATCTTAATATATCGCTTGGCAAACATTTTACAAAATTACTGAAAAACAACGGATTGTTTTACATGGCTAAGGTACTGTGAATGAATGATATTGACAGCTGACACATGAAAATGGTTGATAAGTTCCTAGACAGGGGCTTCCAAGAATGCAGAACTACTTGTAATTTTAGCTTTCAATAGATCAATTATGGGTAAAATCATTGCCATCGCCAACCAAAAAGGCGGAGTCGGTAAAACAACAACTTCCATCAATTTAGGTGGCTGTCTCGGTGTGCTTGAATACAAAACACTGATAATCGACGCTGACCCGCAGGCAAACTCTACTTCTGGCCTTGGTTTTGACCCTAAATCTGTTAAAAATATTTACGATTGTTTGGTAAACGGGAATCACCCAAATGAAGCGATCCTTGAAACTACCAATCCGAATCTTTTCATCCTACCATCACACGTCGATCTCGTTGGTGCAGAACTTGAAATGATCAATATGCCCAACCGCGAATATTTGCTCAAAGAAGCACTTGAGCAAATTAAAGACAACTACGACTTCATTTTAATTGACTGCTCCCCTTCACTTGGTCTCATTACTGTCAATGCGCTTGTTGCTGCCGATGCCGTCATGATTCCGGTACAATGCGAATATTTCGCCCTAGAAGGGCTTAGCAAGTTGCTAAACACCATCAAAATTGTTCAAGGACGCCTCAACCCGAGTTTGGAAATTGAAGGCATGGTCTTGACAATGTACGACACCCGTTTGCGTTTAGCTAACCAAGTAGTAGACGAAGTCAAAACCCATTTTCAAGAGTTGGTTTTCGACACCGTGATTCACCGCAACACCACACTCAGTGAAGCATCTAGCCATGGTTCAACAGTTATCATGTACGATGCATCCTCGAAAGGTGCCATCAATTATTTGAATTTTGCGCGTGAACTTTTACAAAAAAACGACGCCACAAAAATTGGCAACGACGATAAAATAATAGAGATTGATCATGAGCTCTAACCCGAAAAAACAGCCCGCATTAGGTCGTGGCTTAAGCGCACTTTTACAAAATTCAGACACCGACATCACAAGCAACAACAATGCAGTTCCTGCAGGTGCTGTTGCCCTGATTTTGATCAGCTCCATTGAAGCCAATCCATTTAACCCGCGCACACACTTTGAACTGAGCGCACTTGAAGAACTCAAAACATCGATCCTGACCCATGGCATTATTCAACCCCTTACCGTCAGAAAAATGGGCCGAGACCGCTATCAGCTTATTTCTGGTGAGCGTAGATTCAGAGCAGCGCAACTAGCGGGTTTAACTGAAGTTCCGGCCTACGTACGCATCGCTAATGACCAAACCATGCTAGAAATGGCCTTGGTGGAAAACATTCAGCGCGAGGATCTCAATGCCATTGAAGTGGCACTTTCTTATGAAAGACTCATCGACGAATGCAAACTCACCCAAGACCAACTCAGTGAAAAGGTAGCCAAGTCAAGATCTCATATCGCCAATCACCTAAGACTACTCAAATTACCAGCGCCCATTCAAGCAGCCGTCCGTGACAAACAATTATCAATGGGGCATGCACGCGCGCTTTTAGCACTTAGCACCGAAAAAGAACAGCTTGCCGCACTTGAACGCATTCTTACCGAACAACTTTCTGTTCGTGCTGTAGAGGCCCTGAGTAAACCAGCTCAAGAACCAAGTAGCCAAGGCAAAGAAGCTGCAAAAGGCGGTAACAAAGAAAAGATATCGCTTACTACGACCGAAAAACTTTATCTATCTTATCTCAGTGAGCAACTTCAAAGTAAAGTGAGCCTAGATAAGGAATCGAACGGCAAGGGTAAATTGATCATTCATTTCGAAGAAGAGCAACAACTACAGCGCCTCATCGAGATGTTGAAAAAAACAGAATGAGAATCCTAGTACTGATTTTTTTGTTTCAGCAACTGTCGTTTGCGCAAATCATCAGTGAACCAGATTCATCTGGCCTTGAATTTCATCAAAAAAGTATGCTTTACTCTGCAATCATTCCCGGAGCAGGTCAAATCAGAAACAGCATCATTTCTACTCGACACAACAATGCCATTTGGAAAGTGCCTATTATTTATGCAGGGGTCGGTAGTGCTGGTTACTTTTTGATCAGTAATCAACGCATTCAAAAGGAATTGAAATTCGAATATACTCAACGTCAAATTGGCGGCACCCTAGATCCGAAATACGCCCTCTACGATGACGCTGCAGTCTTGCAACTTTACAGACAATATTTAGATTGGCGAGACCTCTCTATTCTTGGCCTTGCAGCCGTTTACTTCATTCAAATTGCCGAAGCTGGCGCAGAAGCACATTTTGTGAATTTTGATACTTCACCCGATCTCAGTTTTCATCTAGACCCCTTCTTTTCAACGCAGGGTTATGTCGGAGCAAGATTAAGCCTGAGCTTTCACTGATTTATATTATTTTTACAAGATGAATATCGCCCTGCTCGGATACGGAAAAATGGGAAAGGCCATTGAACAAATTGCCTTAGAACGAGGTCACCAAATTGTGGCTAAAATCAACTCTCAAACACCTTTAACAAGTGTAGATTGGTCCTTGGTCGATGTCTGTATTGAGTTTACACAACCGCATCTGGCAGTGCAACACATTGAATTCTGTGCTAAAAAACAAGTACCCATTGTTGTGGGCACTACGGCTTGGCTCAAAGACCTTCCGCGTGCACAAGCAATGATTGAAGAGCAGCATTCTGCTCTTTTACACGCAAGCAACTTTAGTGTGGGTGTGAATCTATTTTTTGCACTCAATAAGAAATTAGCCGAACTACTTTCGAATTATCCTGAATATAAAGTGAGTTTGTCTGAAACGCATCATGTACAAAAACTAGATGCCCCAAGTGGCACCGCTGTGAGTCTATTAAACGACATTCTCCAGGTCCAAACACAATATGACAGCTGGAGCCTTGCGCCAAATTCAGCTACTCAAATTCCGGTAGTCGCACACCGAATTCCGGATGTTCCCGGCACACACGAGGTCAGCTATGACTCCGAAATCGATTCTATTCGCATCGAACACATTGCCCATAATCGCAAAGGCTTTGCCTTAGGCGCCGTCCTTGCCGCCGAATTTTTAAAAGGCCGCAAAGGCTGTTATCAAATGTCTGACGTACTAAACATTCAAGCATGAGTTTCATTTATTTTTACTTACTGATCCTCTTACACCCCTACCTTGCTCAATGGCATAAAGTATTCCCGAAACTCGGTAGAAAATCATGGGAGGCCATGGTGCCTGGTTATAACTACTTCATTTTGTACAAAGAAGTACTCAATAAGCCATGGTGGTCTTTATTATTAGCTTTCCCTGGCGTGCATTTAGTCATGTGGATGACGATCAACGTGAGTTTATTGCGTCGTTTTGGCTTTTACAACCTCAAAGAAACCTTACAAGGGTTATTTTTTCCGTATTTGTTATTCAATCAAGTTGCGAAAAACGCAGCCCTAACTTATGGCCCAGCTACCAATTGGTCCAATTCAAGAGAAATTGAAATCAGAAAATGGGGCGATCACGTGGTACTATTCATGGCGCTGCCTGTC
>JBILTD010000023.1:0-14135 GCA_044371695.1 Crocinitomicaceae bacterium
GCGCATTCGCATCAATGGACAGGTAATTGATCAAGATTTTGTGGTCGAATTTTGTGAGCGCATTCAAAGACAACTACCCAATTTGGATGCCAGTTTTTTTGAACTCACTTTCGCTATGGCCTTGGCCTATTTTCAAGCAGCAAACTGTGACTGGATAGTCATTGAAACAGGACTTGGCGGGCGCTTGGATGCGACCAATGTGATTTTACCCAAACTGAGTATCATTACCAATATTGCTTTAGATCATCAAGAATTTCTTGGCAACACCATTCAAGAAATTGCCTCAGAAAAAGCCGGGATCATGAAAAAAAATGTTCCGGTTCTTATCGGAGAAAAAAATTCTGAAACCTTGGACCTATTCATCTCAAGGGCAACCGCTACTGCGGCTCAGATTTATTTTTCAGAAGACTTTTTAGTACCAACTTACCTTATCGAAGGATACTCAGGATATACACTCAAAAACCTACGCAATGCTTATGCCGCTTTGCAAGTACTCGGTATGTCGGTGAGGCCAGAACAATTCAATACGGCACTTAAAAACCTAAAGAAAAACACTGGGCACTTTGGTCGATTTGAAAGACTACAAACGTCTCCAACTGTTATTGCCGATGTCTCTCATAATGCGGCAGGCATCGAGGCGACACTATCCATGATACTTGAGCAAGTCAAGGGTGAATTATATATTCTTTACGGCGCAGCCAAAGACAAAAATGCACAAGAAATCCTCGACCTATTTCCTGTAAATGCAAAACTTGCGGCCTGTACATTTCAGAACCTAAGAAGCAAATCAAAACAAGATTGGCAAGAACTCGGAATAGAAAAAATATACGGAGATATCAACTTTGCAAAAAACGACATCTTAAGCCAGATGCACCCAAATGACCTACTTTGGATAACAGGTAGCTTTTTTTTAATCGCTGACCTCAAACAAGAATAAGAATTTTAAAGTATCTTTGCCTTGATGGAAAAGCAAGTCATTCTCAATGCAACCCAGCTCGATCTGACGCTCAAAAGGCTTGCCCATGAACTTGTTGAAACTCACCACGACTTCCAAAATTCGGTTTTAATTGGCCTGCAACCACGGGGTATCCATGTGGCTGCACGCATCAAAGCACAATTGGAAGATATTCTTGGTCATTCAGTTCAAGCAGGTTCTCTTGACATCACTTTTCACCGCGATGATTTTCGCCGTCGCGAAACCCCGCTTTTACCTAGCGTCACCAACATCGATTTCTCAATTGAAAACAAGCGCATCATCCTACTCGACGACGTTCTTTTTACAGGACGCACCATTCGTGCTGGTCTCGATGCCTTGCTTACTTTTGGTCGCCCTTCTCAGGTTCAATTACTCACCATCATTGACCGTCGTTACAGCCGTGACCTCCCAATTCAGGCCGATTACGTCGGGAAAACTGTAGACACCTTGGCCTCTGAAAGAGTCGCTGTAGAATGGAAAGAAACCGAAGGTGCCGATTGCGTCTTATTATTTACAAAAGAAGGAAATGAAACAGCTCAGCGTTGATCACCTTACTGGCATCATTGACCTCAGCCGTCAAGATATCGAACTCATACTCGATACCGCATCGCGTTTTAAAGAAGTGATCAACCGCCCCATCAAAAAGGTTCCTTCCTTGCGCGATATCACTATCGCTAATGTCTTTTTCGAAAACTCTACCCGTACCCGCTTATCTTTTGAATTGGCCGAAAAACGCTTATCAGCAGACGTCGTAAATTTCAGTGCGGCAGGCTCATCAGTGAAAAAAGGCGAAACTTTAGTTGATACTGTCAATAACATTTTGGCCATGAAGGTCGATATGGTTGTCATGCGTCACCCAAACCCAGGTGCTGCTAAATTTCTTTCTCAAAAAATCAAGGCAAGAGTCGTTAATGCCGGCGATGGCACACACGAACACCCTACGCAAGCACTTCTCGACGCTTTTTCAATCCGCGAAAAACTTGGAAGTGTCGAAGGTAAAAAAGTAGTAATTGTCGGTGACATCTTGCACTCCAGAGTTGCGCTCAGTAACATTTACTGCCTTCAAAAATTAGGTGCTGAAGTCATGGTTTGTGGCCCGAGCACCCTTATTCCTAAATATATTTCTGAACTAGGCGTTCTTGTCTCACACAACCTCAGAGAAGCACTTGAATGGTGCGATGTCGCTAATATGTTGCGCATCCAGCTTGAAAGACAAGACATCAAGTTCTTCCCTTCTTTACGCGAATACGCTGCGCTCTTTGGGCTAAACAAAGAACTCCTAGACAGCTTATCCAAAGAAATTATCGTGATGCACCCAGGGCCAATCAACCGTGGTGTTGAAATCACCAGCGATGTGGCAGATTCGAAGCAAAGTATCATTTTAGACCAAGTAGAAAATGGTGTCGCCGTTCGTATGGCGGTAATTTATTTGCTCGCAGCCAAAATCGAAAGATAATTTTTCTACTTTTGACTAAATCATTGTCAATGAATTTTACGGTAGACCCTCAGGGTGAAATTGTTATTGTCACAAGTGAGGTTGAAAAACTCGATGCCAGCAATGCGCCAGAACTCAAAGCGCATTTTCTGCAGCTCAATAAAGTGGGCACCAATTTCATTGTCCTAGACCTCAGTAAAACCAAATACTGTGATTCCTCGGGTTTATCTGCCGTACTTATTGCCAATCGGCTTTGTAAAGACACCAATGGTAGTTTTGCGCTTAGCGGCCTGCAACCAAGTGTTCAGAAATTGGTTGAAATTGCCCAGCTTGACAAAGTACTCAACATTGGTCATTCTAAAAACGACGCCCTAGACTTACTAGCCAAGTGAGTTTCGAACTCCATATTTTAGGTTCTGGCGCCGCATTGCCTACCGGAAAGCGAAATGCCAGTGCGCAATATATCAATTGCAACGAACGCTACATTTTAATTGATTGCGCCGAAGGCACCCAACAGCAGCTGCGTAAATTTGGCCTCAAACTCCAAAAAATTCAGTACATCCTGATTTCTCATTTGCACGGCGATCATTTTTTTGGTCTACCGGGCTTACTCTCCACGATGCACTTGCTTGGCCGAGATAAACGCCTTGATATTTTTGGCCCACCGGGTCTCGAAAATTTAATCAAGAATATGCTTGAGGCGGGCGGGCACCCGATCCAATTCAACCTCATCTTTCACGAATTGGTCCCTGGGTCAAAGACCCTTATTTTTGAAGACCGCCTCCTGCAAATTGAAGCCTTTGCGCTCAAACACCGCATCCCCACTCTAGGGTATCGTATTTCAGAAAAACCAAAGGCGCTGAACCTAGATAAAACGGCCATTGCAAAAGCTGCCTTGCTCATTGAAGATCTTCCCAAATTAAAAGCTGGCCAAAATATTGAAAGAGATGGTAAAATTTATCATTTCGAAGATTACACCTTGCCAGCAGTTCCGAGTTACAGCTATGCTTATTGCTCAGACACCAAACCTTCTCCGAGTTATCTAGAAGCCATTGAGAACTGTGATCTTATTTATCACGAAGCAACCTTCACTGAACAGCACAAAGAACGCGCTAAAAGCACCTTTCATTCTACCGCTCAACAAGCAGCAACACAAGCCAAAACAGCGGGTTGTAAATACTTAATTTTAGGGCATTTTTCTTCGAGATACGACGATACCCAACAGCACCTGCATGAAGCCAAAACAATTCATGACAACGTCGTAGCTGCAGAGGATGGCATGCACATTGTGTTTGGTGCGTGGTCTGATTATTTTTGAGCCCGCTTGTAAAAAATCACGGCAATTACGGCAAAAATAAGGTTGGGCATCCAAACCGCTAAAAAGGTCGATAGCCCTACTTTTATGGCCGCAACCGTTAGCATTTTCATGGCAAAGATGTAAACGAATACAAAGGCCAAACCAATGGCTATATTGATGCCAATGCCGCCGCGCTTCTTTTGAGAAGCCACCGAAACGCCAATGATCGTTAAGATATAGGTAGCAAACGGAAAAGCTGTGCGGGTATACAATTCAATTTCAAACTCCGGGACCAATTTAGAGCCTTTGATTTTTTCGCGCTCAATAGCAGCTTTTAACTCGGAAAAAGTAAGTGCTTGTGCCGCATTGTCTCTTTGTGCCATTTCATCGATGCGGTAGGTAAAGGTGGTGTCTTTAGACCGGCCATGAATGAGTTTTCCTTTCGGAAACTGATAGTCTTTTTCATAGTAATCAGTGAGCTTCCATTGATTGGTGCCCGGTTTGTTTTCTGCAAAACGCGCTCTTAGGAAATAAATGGGCTCTTGGTCTTTGGACCATTTCTGAATGGTGAGGTCGTGAATGCGCTGATCTTGACCAGAGAAGTTTGAAAAATATACTAGTTCATTTCCCGGGTATTCTGCCTGATAGTTATCTACTGTCAGGATGTCTCGGTAATATTTCTCTTCAAAGGCCAAGCGCACTTTGTTTGTACGGGGTACGATAAAGTGATTGAGAATCAGAGATAAGATCGTTAGGATTGTAGCTCCGATGAAATAAGGTCTTAAGAAACGAGTAACCGGCCTACCAGAGAACCAAATCGGAATGATTTCTGTATCCTGCGCCATTTTGGCTGTGAACCAAATGACGGACAGAAAAATAATCATCGAGGAGAAGGTATTGCCGTAATAAAGCACAAAAGTCACATAGTACTTGAAAAAAATATCGTTCAGTGGGGCCTTATTTGAGATAAACTCACTGAGCTTTTCGGAAATATCAAAAACAAC
Source organism: Crocinitomicaceae bacterium (assembly GCA_044371695.1). Classification (GTDB taxonomy): domain Bacteria; phylum Bacteroidota; class Bacteroidia; order Flavobacteriales_D; family Crocinitomicaceae; genus UBA952. Next base: position 4,713 of record JBILTD010000023.1, read on the forward strand.
AGACAACAGCATGATCAAGCCCAGCATGAAGAAGAACGTGCCGAGAAATTTCTTGATGATATAGCGGTCTATTTTTTTGAGCATTTTATAAGCGCTGTCCGAGTTTTGGTACAACTTGGTTTTTCCAGGTTATGAATTCACCGCTGGCGATCTTTTCTCGGGCAACGCGCATGAGTTCAAGATAAAAGGCGAGATTATGGATAGTAGCAATTTGTAAACCAAGGTATTCCCCTGTTTTAATGAGGTGTCTGAGATAAGCTTTTGTATACACTTGATCTACCCAAACTGAACTAGATGGGTCAAGGGCAGTAAAATCTTTGGCCCACTTTTCATTTTTAATATTAATGGTACCTTCCCAAGTATATAGCAAACCATGACGCGCATTGCGGCTTGGCATCACGCAGTCAAACATGTCTACGCCAAGTGCAATACACTCGAGTAAGTTGGTTGGCGTACCAACTCCCATTAAATATCTCGGTTTATCTTTTGGCAAAATATTACAGACTAAATCTGTCATTTCATAGAGGTCTTCGTCTGGCTCCCCTACTGACAAACCACCAATGGCATTACCAACGGCATCAAAAGATGCAATAGCGTGCGCTGACGCTTCTCTTAAGTCTTTATAAGTACTTCCTTGCACAATCGGAAACAGCGCCTGCTCGTAACCATATTTGGGCTCAGATTCATCCATGGCAGTGAAACAACGTTGCAACCAACGATGTGTTAAGTGCATTGATCTTTTGGCGTAATTATAATCACAAGGATACGGCGTGCACTCATCAAAAGCCATAATGATGTCGGCGCCTATACTGCGTTGAATTTCAATGGCGCGTTCAGGCGTGAAAAAATGATAACTTCCATCAATATGCGATTGAAATTTAACCCCTTCCTCTTGAATTTTTCTAGAGCCCGACAACGAATAAACTTGATAGCCACCGCTGTCCGTAAGAATGGGGCGTTCCCAACCAATAAACTGATGTAAGCCACCAGCTGCCTCGAGCACCTCTGTTCCAGGGCGTAAAAACAAATGATACGTATTTCCTAGGATGATCTGAGCATTGATATCATCGCGGAGCTCTTGTTGGTGCACCCCTTTTACTGAACCTACTGTTCCGACTGGCATAAATATTGGCGTTTCAATGGTGCCGTGGGCTGTATGGAGCCTTCCTAAGCGTGCTTTGGAGTGAGGATCTTGGTGTAAAAGGTCAAAGTGCATAAAAATGTTGAAAAATACCTAAGGCAAAGATACGGGTATTTGATTTGACTGAACATCTTTGTACTCTACAGATGGAACTCATACCAAATTTTAATTTAGATTACTGGACACTCTTGTTTGTGTTGCTCTGCTTGTTTGCAGCCATTCAATTATTTTACACTTTTCAATTTTATGCGCGTTGGGCTTTTTACAAGAAGAAGCAAAACACCAATCAGCAAGCACTGCCCCCTGTTTCTGTGATCATTGCAGCGCGCAATGAATCTGACAACCTCTACGAAAATTTACCGCATATATTGTGTCAAGACTACCCTGATTTTGAAGTAATTGTGGTCAATAATCAAAGTATCGACGATAGCAACTGGATTCTTATTGCTTTTGCTAGACAATTTCCTAGACTCAAAGTCGTTGAACTCAGCAAAAGTCCTCACTTGCGCCCTGGCAAGAAACTTCCGATTACACTCGCCATTAAGGCAGCCAAGCATGAGCATTTTGTCCTGACCGACGCCGATTGCAAACCAGCATCAAGTTCTTGGTTAAGAGACATGATGTCAGCTACTACCTACCAGCAAGAACTTGTGATTGGTTATAGCCCTTTTTCAAAAGAAAAAGGATTCTTAAACCGCTTGGTCCGATATGACAACACCTGGATGTCAGCATCCTCTTTTGCATACGCACTAGGTAACACACCATACAAGGCAAACGGACGCAATATTGCCTACAGCAAACAACTTTTTCAAAAAACAAATGGTTTTAAAAATCACTATGCACTCATTCCAGGTGACGACGACCTCTTTTTAAATGACGCCATCCGATATACAAAGCCCGCTTTGTGTACAGAACCAAGCTCTTTTGTCAATGCACATGCCCCAAAAACATGGAGTTCTTGGCTCCGACAGAAGTCTAAACATCATGCTACGGCTGCCCGTTACAGCTTTATCAAAAGACTGTTGTTAGGAATCTATCCAAGTAGTGTGCTTTTACTATGGATTTCTTTTGTTGCTTTGTTGTTCAATAAAGCATTTCTGCCATTAAACGCAGGAATCTTTCTTGGCACACTGGTTATCAAATGGTGGTTGCAGGGTCGGGGCTTGAATAAACTTGGCGAAAGAAAATTGGCCTTGTTTTTTCCTTTCTGGGACCTCTTGCACAGCATCTTGATGCCTGTCATTTATTACATATCCGAAAGGCAAAAGTATTACCGATGGTAGAAAACGAGCACTTATCAGAAAAAGCCAAACAAGACCTTCATCTGGTGACGGCAGCCAAAAGTGGTAGCCAAAGTGCCTACGCTGAGCTCATGGATCGCTACCGCGATTCTATTTATTTTATGATGCTCAAAATGGTCAAAAATCAAGATGACGCCGACGACCTCACCATCGAAGCATTCGGCAAAGCATTTGCTCGTCTTGATCAATATTCCCCTAGTTTTGCTTTTAGCACCTGGCTATTTAAAATCGCGTCCAACAACTGTATTGACTTCATTCGTAAAAAACGCATTGAGGTCACTTCTATTGACCGCGGCATTACTACAAATGATGGCGAACGCATGCGCATCGATGCCAAATCTCAGACCTTAAACCCTGAGGAAAGCATTATTCATGGCCAACGTTTAGTCCATATGCGCTTACTAGTAAGCAAACTCAAGCCAAAGTACCGCGAACTCGTCGAAAAGCGCTACTTCGAAGAGAAAAGCTATGAAGAAATTGCTGAAGAAATGAACCTGCCTTTAGGTACAGTAAAAGCCCAACTTTTCAGAGCGCGCGATTTCTTAGCGGCCATGATGGAACAAACCAAAGACAGCATTTAATGGAGCTTATTGAGCGCTATTTTCCTGAATTAAGTCCAGAACAAAAAGCACAATTTGCCCAGCTTCCAGCACTTTATGAGCATTGGAATGCGCAAATCAATGTGATTTCCAGAAAAGACACTGATCATTTTGTGGAACGGCACGTCTTACATTCCTTGGCCATTGCCAAAATACAAAGTTTCTTGCCGGGAAGTGCTGTCCTGGACATCGGGACAGGAGGAGGTTTTCCTGGTATTCCTTTAGCCATCTTGTTTCCTGAAGTCGAATTTCATTTGGTTGACTCCATCGGAAAAAAAATCAAGGTCGTAACCGAAGTTGCCAATAGTCTGGGGCTAAAAAATGTCAGAGCAAGCCATTTAAGAGCCGAACAAATCAAGGATCGCTATGACTTTATTGTAAGTAGAGCAGTTACGCAAATGCCTGTGTTTCTTACATGGGTAAAAGGTAAAAGCAAGCCAAAGAATTTACATGAGCATAAGAACGGTATACTTTATTTGAAAGGCGGCGATTTAACTGAAGAATTAGCCGGTTTGAAATACCCTATCAAACGATACCAAATTGCTGATTTTTTCAAAGAAGAATTCTTCGAAACCAAACAAGTGGTATACGTTCAATTAGTTCCGTAATCAAAAAGAGTTTCAAGCGCTACAGCTTATACAAAAGAGCTACCGCATAGGCTTTAATTGCTCTTTTTTCACCAAAAGAATCTACTTTTTCATGAGTTGTTGCTTTGATACTGATGTCTTCAGTTTCAATTTGCAAAATATCAGCAATGATTTGCTGCATTTCAGGAATATGCGGGTTAACTTTTGGTGTTTCTAAGATGACCGTTGCGTCAAGATTCACGATTCCGTAGCCCCGCTGTTGAATGAGTTCAAAAACGCGTTTCAAAAGAATTTTAGAATCGATGCCTTTGTATTGTGGGTCTTGATCAGAGAAATGAAAACCGATGTCACGAAGCGCTAATGCACCTAGCAGGGCATCACAGATGGCATGCAACAGAACATCTGCATCAGAATGACCAACGGCTCCGAATGGTGCTTCAAGTTGCTTTCCACCAATCCAGAGCGGATATCCGGGGGCCAATTGATGTACATCGACACCGTATCCGATTCTGATGTTGGGTTTCATGCTTAGTTTCCTCCGAGGTTCAAACGCAAGGTAAAACGCAGTGTATTAGCTAAAGGACTTTGACGTCCGTTCAATGAAGCTAAATAAGAGAAATCAATTGAAAACATATTGTATTTCAAAGAAGCACCTAAATTGAGGAACTGACGGTTACCTTTACTTTTATTCTCATAAAAAACTCCGCCTCTAAGTGCCAAGACATCGCTGTACCACCATTCTACACCAGCTGCAATATTGATTTCAGCAAGCTCTTCTTTGAGGCGCGTTCCTTTCACAATTTCATAACTGCCATCAGCTAATTCGATGAAATCACCGTTTTCATCCTTGGCCAAAACGCCCGGCGCATCATAGAAAGACTGCAAAATAGATTTGATTACACCCACATCACCATCCATACCCGCTAGCATGACATATTCGCCGTTAATCAATTGATAATATGCTGGCGTTGGCACGAGTAATCTTTGGAGGTCTAGGGAGAAAGTGACCTTGTTGTATTCGTCAAATTCGGCTAAGAAGCTATTGCCGATTTTAAGATTCATTGGGATGAAATCTCTTCTGGATAGTTCAGAATAAGCCACCTTGTTTCCGATGTTGTTGATGGTAAGTCCAAAGGTATATATACCGTCTGTCTTGCCCAGTTTGGCGTCATCGTTGTAATAACTAAAAGATAAATCAGAAGCACCAACTACTCCTGGTTTTGTATTTACTCCTGCTACCGTTAAACCACCTGTTAAATTTGAATAAGCAAACTTTCCATTAACTCCAATACTGAACTTTTCAGCAAGTTTGAAAGCGTAAGCTCCTGTTAATTCAAATTCATTTGGTTTGTCTTCGCGAAGGACATCACCATTAATATCCGTAAAGGTGATTTCCCCTAGACTGAAATAGCGCAAGGCCCCTCCAATACTATGCACCTTGTTGATTTGCTTATACCCTGCCAAATAAGATAAATGAATGTCATTAGTGAGTTGGCGCAACCATGGCGTATATGACAAACTTGCTTCAGACTTTTGCTTTGCAAAACTGAGCATTGATGTATTCCAATAAATGGAGGTAGAATTAGCGCTCAAGGCAGTACCAGCATCGCCCATTCCTCCGGCACGAGAGTCAGGGGTAATTGCCATGAAAGGCAACGAAGTCGTAATTGTATTGAGTTGTAAATCGTTGTCAGTGACACCCGAACCCCCGGTTGGTTGGGCCCAAGCATGAAACGACACGGCAAAAATACCGCATATAAGTTGAATAGATTGGGAAAAGATTCTTTTCATAGAGGGGTAAAGATAGGAAATTTCTATTTTAACAAGACAAGTTTTTCAGTTTGCTCTGCAAAGGTGCCGTCTGGGGTTTGGATACTCAAACGATACAAATAGGTGCCACGAGCCAATTCATCTCCAAAATCATCACGGCCATCCCAAAAGATACCTGAAACCCTAAACCCTGTAGTGGGCACCTCTTGTTGGATGGTCTTTACCAAGCGACCTGCAACCGTAAAAATCTGCACCTGTACATCCAAACTCGAGCAAGATTGATTGTGTTCAAACATGAATTCTGTACGTGTCGTGAAAGGATTCGGGTAATTGAGCACATGTTCTAGGGTTGGCGTTTCTTTTTGTTGGACCACAAACTCAATTTGGGCCGTATTCGAATTATTATTGACATCCCAAACTTTAAGAGCCAAAGTATGCTTTCCCGGAGCAAGGTCCTTAAACTGATAACGTACTTCACCTGCCTGGTAAGAGTTCAGGTTGGCTGTGTAAAAATCATTCAAAACAAACGGTTGTGCAGTTTGTCCATCGAGAATTGCCACGATATCATGACCAATACCGTTACCCACCGTATTTACACCATTCTCGTCTTCAATTTTTGCCAAGAGTACAGGATTTTCATCGGTGATTGAACCATTCACAAAACCCTCTTGATTCATAAACAAGGAAATTTCTGGTCCTTGGGAATCTTGCACCCCATTCGGGTCAATACCTCCCACATAAAAACTGGTATCAAAGCCCTGCGCATCAAAAACACCATTGTGGCCATAATAACTGATTTTGCCGTAATCCATATTTAAGGCAATATCTTTTGGTACGATAAATTCAAAATCGAAGTAGCCATTCACAATACTCGATTGTCCGCGGTATATTTTATTGGTTTGTTGCTCAAATTGAATTTGCGGCGATTCTTCATCTTGACCAAGCGTACTTTGAAGCTTTGGTTTGTCAAAAATAGTTGGTGTTAATGTGCCATTCCAGTTAGTTAGGATATTTCCGTTGTAATCTTCAATGTGGCCTTTGATACGTGCCTTTGACAAGGCTCTGAGGGTGTCCATCTGAACCGCAGGGTTTTGTCCATTGATGCTATCAGTAACAATACGGTAACGCGGCAAGGCCAAGCGCAAGGCAGGATCACCGATTAAAGTAAAACTACGCTTGTTTGAAGAACTGGCCGATGCAGCGTTTTTTGTACGTCTCGATAACTCGCCAAATTCATAAGCCGTGCCGTCAGGGTAACGATTGAAAATTCGCTCCATAAGTTCAATACCTACTGTAGTATTGATACCAATGTAAACGGCGCGTGTTGTAGTCAGCATGGCTACCGCACCTCCTGTAGGGTTCAGAAAGACCAATTCACCGGCCGAAACCCTTTCAGGGTCATCAAAACGCGTAAATTCACAAGTTGCCGATACAAATAGTGGCAAAGCATTGATGTTGCTCCAAGAGTTGATTTGATCTATAGCCACCACGCGTTCATCTGCAAGACCAGCTTCTCCACCGTGACCAATGTAGTTGGCTACTAAAACGCCACGCTGAATATTGGCATCTATGGCATTGACCATTGCCGGAAAGCGCTCCCCACCAGCCGTAACTACCTTTGGATACGCATCCATGTATGCCTTATTAAAATTAATTTCAGGATTGGTTTGCCGTGCAATGCTATATTGTGCTTCTGCATCAATTTCTACAAAACGCCCGTCATCTCGATTATCTGCCATTAGTAAATATTGTAAGCGCCAATCTCCGAATGTCTTGTCAGTTTGGGTATTCATGCAGCATGAACTCCCTACAGGATAGAAGTCTGAACCATTTTTCATATAGTGCTCAATTTTATCGACAATCTGCTTGGCTTGTAGATTGGTACTGCTAATTATTCGCCCAACACCAATGTCCATGATATCACTAGCACCTATCGCTTCGTTGTCATCGAGCATGCCAAAGAAATCATCTACAACCATCGCCTCAATCAAGTTTTCACTACTTGCCGTTTGATAGGTTACAATAAAGTTATTGTTGTTTGCCACCCTGTTTTTCGGGTCAAAAGTTCCGTCGCCGAAAAGTAGCAAATATTTTGGCTTAGTAGCCGGATCATTGGCCAGTGCACGGTCGTAAAACATTTTTACAAAACGGCGAATGGCTGCCGGATCTTGCATCCCTGAGCTGAACTCATTATAAATTGCTTGCGGTTGAATAACATGAACACTTAAGCCGTTCGCGCGGTGTAAATCTGCCAAACGATTTGCTTGTGCTAAAAAATCAGGATGCGACACCATAAGATAATCTGCCTGCGGTAGACCGTGAAGGTCTTGAAAAGAAACCGGCCCAATATTCTCTGGAGTAAAAAAGGCTGTTCCTGAACCGGCTACAAATTCCTTGTAACCTACATTGGTATTAAAGCTAAGGAGGCCTGAAGCAAATTGCTTTGGCATCAGTAATGGTTGATGCTTATCAGAAATATCCCATACAAAAGTACTCTGGGTTGCACCACTAATTTGGTATGCTGCCACACCTGTAGTCATGGACCAAGAACCTACCCGAAAATTCATTTGATTACCAACCATGACTAAATTCCTTTTTGCGTGTAAAAGAATTCGATCTAGGTTGGTTACGACATTCGGATTCAAGCGGTCTATTTCAATCGTTAAACTTAAATTGGCTGTAGGCGTAGAATCATTACACTGTAATATTCCTCTTTGAAAATAGGAACTTGAAAAAGGCATTGAGGTCTGTCCAAGAATTGTTGAGCCTTTTTTAAGTTTAAATAAGTTGCCAGAAGAACGTGAATTAGAAGCAAAACTTACTTGAAGTCTGACTGGCTCATTGACAATATTCGGAATACTAAAATTAAAGTTTTGTGTCAATTCGACATCAAATTCTTCACCATACCAGCGCTGTCCGCCTGAAACCAAATTGACCAAATCATTTTCATAAATATCTCTATAAGTATATGCCGTAACAGTTGTGTCTGCTGGCGCATCAATTACTGCTGCCTGACTGATTCTTAAAGGCGCTACATCTGAACCGATATAAATAAAATAATATGATGAGTCTGAATACGGATGACGTGTTTGATTGAATAATCCACCTGCTACTGGATCCCAACGATGCGGGCCCCAACCGTAAAATAGCACATAATCGTTATCATTAAAAACTCCGTCGTTTTCACCGACAATTTGAATGGCATTCTGGGCAAGGTCATCCGTAAACGGGACCGAATTTAGCTCGGCAATAACACCCTCGCCGTTGCCAAAAATATGTAAATGCTGAGGATTTAAATTAGCTGTATTAATACCACAAGCAGCTAAAAAGGTTTTGTCTAATTTATATATTCCGTCTCGGTTAACACCAATTTTATACCATTTTCCTGTGGTTGTTCCTAAGATAGAATTAGCCGCATAATCTTTGGTATCGAAAGTAGTTTGGGCTTGAACCGAAACGTCAAAAGAAAGCAATCTTTCTAAAATACCATTTCTTGAGCGTACGCCAAAACCATATATGGAAAGCATTGGCTTACCTGCATCACTCACAATTTTGGATTCTATTTCGAAATCAGCAGTAAATGTAACCCCCAATTGAGTATACTTCTGTACCTCCAGAGTTGGTACTTTTTCGAATTTTACGTTCAGTATTTGTACGGAACCGTTCTTCAATTTATTGGCTTGTTGCATTGAAAAAAACGGCTTGTTTAAATCGAGGCCAAAACCTTTGATTACTTGTAACTGAGTTGAATAATCTCCATTCTTTGCAAGCGTAGAATCTGACCATACAAGCACAATATTTTGTACTTGAGCCTGGAGCAACATCGACCCGGAAAAACAAAGAAATAAAAAAGAGAGTTTAAAATAATTCATGAAACTTGCAGTTTTTAGCGCTAGAAAAACGTCAATATATTTATTTTATTTGAATAAATATTCGATATTTGTAACCTTTGAAACCTAAATCTCGTTTAGATTGTTCGTGCTAAAACCAACTTTCGTGAAAATAGTTAAACCTATTCTTGCCCT
>JBILTD010000151.1:0-4587 GCA_044371695.1 Crocinitomicaceae bacterium
CAAGCTATTCATTGAGTATAAGTAATGGGAATGCTACAGCTGCAAATGGGCAAAATGTTGGTCAGTCCACTTTGAAATTAGCTGCTTGGAACCCCAAAACACCTTACTTAAAACAGTTAAAGCGAGTCCCCGCTTCAAAAATTTATCAAAACTATCTTTTGTTAAGACCCGCTTACCAAGATCAACCTTCATTTTACATAGATGTCTGCGACTTCTTCATGAAAAAAAAGCAATATGCTAATGCGGTTAGGGTACTGAGCAATTTGGCTGAAATGCAAATCCAAGATCCAGCCTTGCTGCGGCTTTTAGCACAACGGCTTTTACAAATGAAAGAGACCAAATTAGCACTAGAACTTTTTGAACAAATTATTGAAATTAGGCCGGAAGAACCACAATCTTATCGCGATTTAGGTTTGGCACTTGAAGCTACAGGGCAATTTCAAAAAGCGATAGAACAACTCTACAAGGTGGTTAAAAACCCATATGACCACAGATTTGAAGGCATACACATGATTGTCCTCAATGAAATCAATCATATCGTCAATCGGCATCCAAAAGGTCTCGATTTGAAGTTCATTGACCCCATCTTTTTAAAGAAATTACCTTTTGATGTGCGCGTAGTTTTAAATTGGGATGCTGACGATACCGATGTAGACTTATGGGTGAACGAACCTGGTGGCGAAAAATGCATGTATTCTTATCAGCGCACGGAAAACGGAGGGCGCATCTCCAATGACTTCACACAAGGATTCGGCCCAGAGGAGTACTTGATTAAGAAAGCCCCGAATGGCTCATTTCTCATTCAGGCGCATTACTACGGCAATCATCGCCCTTCGTTAAACGGCAAGGCGCAACTCACCGTCCAATTTTATTTACACTACGGGACACCCTTCGAAATCAAAAGAGAGGTCACTCGACGTCTACAAACGGTAGATGAAGAAATTGACCTCGCTACTTTTGAATTTGATAACTAGCTTATTGCTTCACAAATTGCAACACAGCCGCTCTTTTTTGGTCTGAGATACTGAGGTAATAGGTGCCGGCAGCAATCTTTGGGCTGAGTTCAAGCGTTTGTTTGATTTGGCCGTCAGTGGCTTTCAGTTCAAAACTCGAAATAAGTTGTCCGTTTACGTTGAATATTTGTGCCTGAGCGGTAGTGCCTTGAACACCACTCACTACAATTTCGAAGGTTCCTTTATTCGGGTTAGGGAATAAGGAAGTAAGTTCAAAACTAAGTTCTGTAACTGAAGAGGTATTAACGGTCACTTCAATTGTGGTGATACAACCATTGTTATCTTTCACTGAACAAGTATAGGTGCCCACTGCTAAATTGGAGAAGAATGATCCGCTAAACCAGTTGGTTCCATTGATCGAAAAAGTGTAAGGTGAATTACCCCCGCTCGCATTCATGGCAATAGTACCGTCATTGCCATTAGATACCGTTGTGGTAGCTGTTAACAACAATGTACTTGGTTCGGTAATCGTGCTTGTAAAGGCCTGCTGACACCCATTGACATCGAAAACATCAAGAGTGTAAGCGCCTGGTGTCAAGCCTGTATATGGCCCGCCATTGGCTTGTACCGTTGAATTTAAATAATAGGTGTAAGGCGGCGTTCCGCCATTTACTTGGGAGATTAAACTACCATTGTTAGCACCAAAACAACTCACCATCGTCGGAACCATATTGACACTGACTGGCGCAGGTTCTGTAACGGTATAAGTTAATGTTGTGGAACACCCGTTGGCATCAATGACACTGATCGTGTAAGTACCAGCACCAAGATTCACAAAAGTATTATTGGCCTGATCAGCACCATTATTGATCGCATAGCTATACGGAGCAGTTCCTCCAGTTGGTGTTACCACGATAGTAGCATCCTGGTTACCTGCACAAGAAATGACAGCTGTCTGTTGAGCTGTTGCGCTCACGACAACCCCTGCTTGAAGTTGTAAACTGCCAATGATGGCACAACCCGTCGTGTCTGAAACCTCATAGTTGTAGGTTCCGGCACTGAGTCCTGTAAAAGTATTGCTGCTTTGAGGCGCGCTATTATTGAATACATAACTAAGCGCACCCAAGCCGCCAGTTGCATTGATGCCAATTGAACCATCGTTACCATTACAAGAAGGAAGCTGATTGATGCTAGGGTTTCCTAATACGATACTTGAGCTGCCGTTGACAAAAATTCCAAATTGAAAGGCATCGTTGCAGGTATTTTCGTCTAGACCATTACCATTGATATTAGTCAGGTTGAAAGCAATATTATTGCTCCCGGAAACAAGCCCTTGAAGATTAAAATAAATGGTATCTAGAGCTGCATTGGCATTTAACTGAGTACTTGTGAAAGTGATAGTTTGCGCGGTTGAGCTGCCAACTTGGTAAGTAAATTGTCCGCCAGTAATAGCATTAATGCCTTGATTTTCGACAACAAGCCCAACTTGTGTGCTCGAGCCACAAATTCCGGTAGTTTGCAAAGTAAAGGCATTAACAATAGCTAAATCAAGCGTATCTGGGTTCATTTTGAAAGCTGAAACATTGGTGACAATGGCATTATTGGAATTCATGACTACACCTGTGTAGTAGAAAGTTTGACCATTGAAATCATCAATACATAAATGGTGATAATCTCCCCAACGTGTATTGGCTGTTCTTGATGAAAGACCTTGTTTGATAACGGTTTCAGGAACCGTCATTTGCCCAAGTGGGTCACAAGCTCTTCGGCCAGTTAGTTGCAAAGAAGGGTAGTTTGGGGCAGTGGTTCCTGAGGTCGAGTAGGCCATCATGATGTTGCCAAATTTATCGATATTGATTGCAGGCATCCAACGATTTAGGGTTGTGCCTGGGGCATAGGTACCTTCTTGATAAAGGGACCATGATCCGGTGCTTCCAGTTGCTCTTCTAAGTTCTAGCCAACGAACTCCTGCACGGTTGCTACCGTCTACATCTGTTGCTAAACACAACACCATTGCTTGATGATCGTTAAAAACGCGCATTGGTGCTTTATACATTACACACTCGCGCAATGGATCGAGTTTTACCGTGGTGCCCGGTTGTGCGATGCAAGAAAAGCTTGTCAGACCACACAAATCAGAATCAATTTCAGCGATGGCTACATCTTGAATTTTTGTTACACTTGCCGTATTGTTGGTCCAGTTGATGGTCATTTCCCAGATTTCAATCCAGTCATTGGTTGGGCTGTCTGGTGAGCCATTGCTGTGTCTTTCGTCGTCTCGGTGGCGAACAAAAAGTGGTTTTTGACCAGTAGGTGCCGGCAGGTCTCCTTCTAGATCTACAGGTGTGATGGACTGAAAACCAAAGCCATTAAGGGTATAACCGATTGGTGTACCGAAAAATGGAGAGGTGCTGCCGTTGATCAGGGCACTGAGTTTCATGGCATACACACGTGGCGGGCCACCCTCATTGGTAGATGCAAGTAGCGCATCTGAGCTTTCTGAGATACTCCATTTTGGATAATCTGGAAAATTCGGGCAGGTGAATTGGTAAAAGTAGTAAGAACCTTGTGGGTTACTTGTTTGAGAAACATAAACCAAAAGTTTCTTTTGAGCAGTGGTGGAGAACTGGGTAATGATCCAACGCTTAGCAGATTTGTAGTACAAGATGATAGGATCACCAAGTCCGGTAACAGTAGGGCTACCAATACTTGACATCACGAGCGTACCTGAAACCGCCGCACCTGTTTGTTTATTGAATATTTTAAAAGACCCACCGCTGTTGGCATTCGTTCCTTGGATATAAACAGTAGAGTCAGCTTCTCCGGTAGGGTCGGGTGGAGAAATTCCGTTACCGATACCTTGAACTTGCCACAAAAGTGTAGCGCTAGCACTTTTATTGGTGACTTGATGCTGTTGCCAAACCCAATCGGGTTGATGCGTGTTTTGAACCGTATTTTCAACAAGTTCTCTTCCTTTAAAGTTCGGTACTATAAATTCTTTAGGAGCACCACTTTGTTCAGGTGCCGGTACGAGCTTAGCAATAGTAGGGCTAGAATAGCCATAAAATTCAGTTCCTTGCCCGAGTGCAGTGCTTGCACTGAATAAAACAAGAAGGATGAGTAGTTGTTTCATTTTTATAGTTTAGTAATAAGGCCATTAAATTAATAAATTAAGCTGAAATAAAGCGAGCCTATTATCTTTGTAAAGCATGAAAATTCTATTATCTCCAGCCAAATTAATGCGCAATTTACCGAGTGAAAACACTACTGTGCCATCTTTTCAAGTTCAGTCAACACGATTGGCAAGTATATTAGCGAAATGGTCTGTTCAACACTATATTCAGAGAATGGGGCTTTCAAAAGAAAAAGCCAAGGAAACACAAGCTTTAATGAAAAATTGGCTTGTTGAACAGGAGAGTGCGGCGCCGACACCAGCAATTTTTGCATATATCGGCGAGGCGTTCAAAGCGCTCGACACCTTGGCCTTAGACCCAGCAGCTCAGGTGTATCTGAACGAAAATGTTTATATTTTATCTGGTCTTTATGGCCTGTTAAACGCCAACGATGGTGTGCTACCGTATCGTTTGGAAATGGCTCAAAAATTAGCGATCACCAAAAACCAACAATCGTTATA
>JBILTD010000152.1:0-4578 GCA_044371695.1 Crocinitomicaceae bacterium
ATCTAAAAGCAGATTCACCGTTGAGGTTTTGAGGCCGCCTTCCGAAGAATTCTCATTGGCATTCAAAATATACTTGAGCTCTAGTTCGCGGTCTACTTTTCCAAATTTCCTTCTTAAAGTAGCTTCCGAACGGCTGCTCATACCTTTTGACACATAGGTGTTATTGATATTGGTTGTCAAGTATGGATTAAAGCCGTTATTCAAGAACTGATTGAATGCTGTGTTGTCTTGTTCGCCAGCATCGATATTCAAATTCGGTTTCAATTCTAATTTGGTCAGAGAATCGAGGTCAACCGTGAGGGTCATGTTCAAACGGTGAGAGCTACTCAACGACTGGTTATTTGTAGAATCTTTGGTATAATAAGAGCTGTCTGCCAGAAAATACTGAGACTGACTATTAGAGACTGCCTGCAAACGACTTTCGTAATATGCATAATTGAGCCCTAATTTTACTTTTTTAGACAAGCGATCATTGTAGTAAACTCCGGTCTTTAAAGTCTGAGGAATGCCGGAGCGGTCACCACGAGAATCGCGATCCCAGAAGTTGAGGCCTGAATCGTTGCGCTCGTTGTCGAGGCCAAATTTATTCATGTCGCCAAAGCCAAAATTAGATTTAGGCGTATTGGAAGCTAGCATGAATACTGAAATCTTTTGGGTCTTGTTGAATTTATTATAAAGCAGTTCACTTTCATAAAATGCTTTGTCGGAAGACCCTTGATTGAAGTCAGTGGCCAAAGCAGCTTTTCCGAAGTAGCCCTTTTTGGCTTCGTCTTTGAGTTTGAGGTCAAGCACTTGTATTTTGTCGTCTTGACCTGCTGCAGCATCTTCATTTTTCTTTTCGTAAACCTGCACAGATTCAACACCTTTTGCGGCTAAGTTCTTGGTAGCAATTGTGGGGTCAGAGCCAAAAAACTCGTCGCCATCAACCAATACCTTACTGATTTCTTTTCCTTGTGAAGTCAAAGATCCGTCGTCTTCTACTTTAATTCCTGGCAATTTCTTGAGTAAATCTTCCACAACAGCATTTTCAGCCACCTTAAAAGAGTCAGCCACAAACACCAAAGTATCTCCGTTGAAATACATGGCATTGCGGTTGCGCGTCACTACAATATCCTTGACTTCCTGAATTTTAGGAAACAAGCGAATATCGGGAAGTTCGAATGTGGTTTTCTGTTTCGAGGCCATAATGTAGATACTTCTTGGCGTCCAATTTTGATGCTCCACAACCACCTGAAAAGAGTCAATTGGCAAACCTTGCAACTGAAACTCCCCATTTGGGTTACTACGTGTATATTTGATCAGTACTGAATCGCGCAGGCGAATCGCCATGATGCTGGCTTCGTGAATGGGTTGCGTCCCGCTGGTATCCACCAAACGCCCAGTCACTTTCACATTTTGTGCAAAAAACAGAGGGCTAAGCGAAAGAAAAAGGAGAAGAGGTAAGAGTTTTTTCATGAAAATAGGCTAGTACAATAGAGTAAGACGAATAAAGAGATGAATTTGTTGCGTTTAGGTAGGTAATAAAGCTTTTTAATGCATTTCAGCAATCTCCGTCAACAACTGATAACTCAAGCCGGAGGCTTCAATAATTTCTTGGAATTGGATGTTGAAGGTTCTCGTGCGGTAGGAATCAGGGTCGTTTTGGATTTTTTGGACCAATGTGTCTTGAGGGCTGAATGCTAATTTGCTGGTGTAGGTATCATTGCCAAATTTAATGAAGCGCTTGCTGTGAGCATCGCTGAAACCAAGGAATGAAAGGGTGAATTCACCTTCTTGATTTTGCAAATTGTATAGTAGTTGCAAGGTGCTTTCGATGTCATTGTAAAAGCTTGGTTTATTTTTATTGAGTTTTAGAGATTTATTTGGCTCTGATTCTGAGACCGTTGAATGACAAATGTAGCTCGCAATTGGGCTTTGTTCAGCATTAAAGAAAATAACGTTCGTTTGGATCTTTTCTTGATTTATCTTTTCAATTTTTGCAGAACTCAGGACGCCTTTTAAAAAGTAGAAGGTGTAGTTGATTTGCTGACCATTCTTCATCATCTTATTGAGTTCAGCTTTGGCAATTTCTCTAGTGTCATCAATTTTGGCGGTGGATTGCAAATTGAGGCCATTTTTGTGGGTGTAAAGCAAGGAACGCAGGTTTTGAAGATCTGTCCGTTGCTCTACTTTTTTTTGGTAGTCGAGAAAAGCTTCGATGCCATCAAACGGCGTTTCATAGGTGAAGCCATCTTGGTCTGTCACAACCGTGTTATCCTGTGCTCCGTTGTTTTTACAACCTAAAAGGAAGAGGCACAAAAGAAGACTTGGAAAAAAGAAGTATTTGCTCATTTGTTCACGAAATTACAAATACTTGTTTAATTGAAGACAGCTCACTAGAAGCATGTTCGGGCTTTCTGCGTAAATTTGACACATGTCTGTAGTACTCTGCATCGATTTTGGCTTAAAGCGCTGTGGCCTAGCCATCAGTGACCCTAATCGTATTATTGCAAGCCCATTAACCACCATTGATTCAAGCACGCTTGAAAATTGGTTAAGTATAGAAATTCCAAAAAGGAAAATTGAAGAAATTGTGTTGGGTTTTCCGACCCGTTTAGATGGTTCAGATTCACATGTCACTGAAAATGTCCGTTTATTGAAGTCTGAACTTGAAAACAAATTTCCAAGTATTGCGGTTCATTTAATGGATGAGCGTTATTCTTCGAAAATGGCCAGTCAGTCCATTGCCCTCATGGGAAACAAAAAGAAAAAGCAAGACAAAGGACTCATTGATCAGGTTGCCGCCGCACTGATTTTGCAAGATTTCTTGAGTCAAAGCTAATCCTTACTAAATTTGTAACATGATTTTACCTGTTGTAGCCTATGGCGACCCTGTACTAAAAAAAGAAGCCGTCGAAATCGACGAACAGTACCCTGATTTACAAAAGTTAATCGCGGACATGTTCGAAACGATGTATCATGCCAAAGGTGTAGGTTTAGCCGCCCCACAAATTGGCAAAAGTATTCGTTTGTTTATCGTGGATGGCAGCCCATTTGCCGATGAAGAAGATGACGAACCAGATCCAAAAGCTGAAGGCATAGAAAATTTCAAAAAGGTGTTTATCAACCCAATTATAGAAGAAGAAACAGGCGATAAGTGGGCCTTTCAAGAGGGTTGCTTGTCTATTCCGGGCATTCGAGAGAACGTGAATCGCCATGAAAAATTGGTCATTACCTACTACGATGAAAATTGGGAGTTCCATGAAGAAAGCTATGAAGGATATGCAGCGCGCATCATTCAGCATGAATACGACCACATCGAAGGCATCCTATTCACTGATCATCTCAGTCCGCTCAAGAAAAAATTACTGACAAAGCGCCTTGGCAACATTACAATTGGTGCCATCAATGTCGATTACAAAATGAGTTTTCCTGGTCATAAAAAACAACGATTGATATGAGAAAAATACTAAGTTTTGCTTTGCTCTCCATGTTCATTGCTGCTTGTGGAACAAGTGCCACTGAAAAAACGAAGCAAGAAACTCTTAAGGAGGCGGTAACCCATTACGAGGATTCTCTTTCCAAATTACAAGCCGATCCTGAAAAGGCAAAAACCATCACGAGTTTGGCCCAAATTGAATTGGTCAATCGTTACAAAGCCTACTTTCAGGCCTTTCCTTCAGATGACTTCAGTGCTGATTGCATGTTCAAGACCCACATGATTTACGAAAGCATGTCAGCACCAAGAGAGGCGCGTGCCTACGCCGATACTTTACTAGCGCGTTTCCCGAATTACAAGAATAAAGTTTTGGTACTCGAAAGTATGGCCAGTTCTTATGATATCAACGAGCCACGCGATACTGCAATGGTTAGAAAATATTACAACTTACTTTTGGCTGAAAAACAGGTCCCGGCTCAAAAGAAAAAAGAAATCAAAGAAAGACTTTCCAAGTTGCACCTTAGTTTCGAGGAGTTGATTCAGCAAATGAATTAATTCTAATTCAATTTAAGAATTAGAGCGCCGAAGCACTCAGTCTTTGAAAGTCGGTATAAAATTCAGGGTAAGACTTATTAAGACAAGATAAATCATCAAGTTCTTGTCCTTCTTCACTGAGCAGACTTGCTATGCTAATAGCCATGGCAATTCTGTGGTCATGATGACTTTTCAAACTGGCATGCGGAAGTTTGCCCTTTCCATGAATACAGATGGCATCTCCATTGATTTCAAAAGCAATATTCCAAGCACTTAATGCTTCAGTCATGGCGGCAAGGCGGTCCGACTCTTTGTTTTGAAGGCGTGAAATACCAGAAATCTGGCACACTTCCTTACTCGCACAAGCTAATATAACTACTACTGGAAATAAATCTGGGCAATCCGAAAGGTTGGTATGAAATGGTAATTTGTCTAAAGATTCTGAAACCAATAATTTTTCTTCTTTCCACTCAAGTTTTGCTCCAAAAGCGACCAAAATATCCAATAGCGCTTGGTCTGCCTGAAGGCTGTTTTGGTTGAGACCATCCACCAAAATTTCTCCACTAATTGCCGCAGCTACCAAATGGGCGGCAACACTGCTCCAGTCGCCTTCTACAGCTGTATTG
>JBILTD010000031.1:0-12440 GCA_044371695.1 Crocinitomicaceae bacterium
CTTGTGGCCCTAATTTCTTTTAAGCGCTTTAAGAATTCTTCAATAAAAATAGGATCATCCGGGAAATTGATTTCTACACCATCATAGCCCTCCTCGAGTACTTTATCTAAAAAGTCTGAGGCACTCAGCGTTTCTCTACCCCAAAACGTACACAAATACCTGAGCTGCATATTTATTTCGAATAAAGTACCGGATTCAAAGGGGTGTCAATTACCTCCCCTATAGTTGCGCCTGGGCACCAAGTGTGCCAATCGTTTTCTTGATTGGCGTTGTCTGGCGCCTTAAGTAACATTTCTTTGTCCATATAAATGATGGTCATGACTTTTCTCATGTCTTGGGTACTGTTTGCTCCTGCTCTGTGAAAGATCCAACCCGAATGAAAACTGATTTCACCGACATCAAAAGGTTCAATGATGTGCTCAAAATCAGTTACACGCAATCTTTTTTGAATCAGGGCTTCACTTTCGTCGCCAATTTCTAATTCACGGCCTTCCACAATCGCATGACTTCCCGCACTAAATTCTAAGGGCCCCATTTCTAGTGGAGTGGCTTGCAACGGAATCCAGGCGGTAACGGTTTTATCTGTGGCCAATGGCCAATAATATTGATCGGCGTGCCAAGGAGTAATGCCGCCCCCACCCTCTTTGAACAAGGCCTGATCATGGTATAAACGCACGCCGTTTACTTCCATCAAATCCGATGCAATTTGCGCAATGCGATTACTAAAAACCAATTCCTTCACCAAGGCATGCTCTCTCCAAAGATTAAAAAGCTGTAAGAAGGCCTTGCCATAAGTACTGCGCTCTTCCAAGGCGCGTTCTTCTTTATTCATCAGCGCCACTTGCTCGGAGATAACTTCATTGAAATATTGAAGCGCATCCTCAGAAAGGACTTGTTTAAGCTTGATGAACTGATGCTTTTTATAAAAAGCAATTTGTGCTGAAGTCAGGTCATAAGGTTTATTCAGCTCGGCTTGGATATGAACTGGTATGTTGATCATGTTGTGATAATTAGTAGACAACTGAAATGCAATTAAAAATCAAAAATAGGCTTTCAATCTAAAAGTAATTGATCATATTTTATTGAATACTAATACTATATTGAATTATTTTTAAATTTATAGCTTCGCATAGGTTTATAAAATACCATGAAAGCATTTTTAGAAGATATCCCTTCCAAACAGGGAGGCGCTAGTTTTTATAAAGCAAGACTCACAGTAGCCTCGTTTGAGTTCAAGTGGCATTACCATCCTGAATATGAATTGACATATATTGTTAAAGGGGATGGCTATCGGATAGTTGGAAATTCTCATGAGCTCTTCGCCGCTGGAGATTTTGTTTTGTTGGGCAGCAACCTACCTCACACTTGGCACAGCAAAGCAGAAGATTCATCACCTTCTGAGGCCATCGTTATTCAATTTTCAAAGGATTTCATTGCACCCTTTTTAACGCTCAATGAAGCAAAACCACTTGAAGCGTTGCTAGCTGCTGCAAATAAAGGGCTGCATTTTGAAGCTGATCCTACGCTGGTTTTAGCGCTCATGAATATCATAGAAAGCCAAGAATTAGAAAGTGTGCTGGACTTGCTAAGGATTCTGAATATACTGACATCAAAAAAGTACAGAACACTTGCTAGCACTGAATTTCACAACGTGAGTTCAAAAACCTTTGAGCTCCGTGTCAATAAAGTTTGCACGCATTTACAAAAGCATTTTGCAGAACCTATTACACTTACGCAAATTGCTAAGCACGTTCATATGTCGGAAAGTAATTTTTGCAAGTTTTTCAAAAAAGCCACTGGTGCCACCTTTTCAGATTATTTAAACGAGCTGCGCGTGAATGAAGCGTGCCACTTATTATTAACTACCGAAGACAAAATCAGTAAAATTGCCCACGACTGCGGATTTGATTCCTTGAGCTATTTCAATCGCGTCTTCTTAAAAAAAATGAAAGCCACACCATCTGTTTTTAGGAGGAAGCATTAGATTGAATAGATTTACGAGATACCTCAATGAATAACATGATCAAGAAAAGCAACTCTTAATTTGCCATTTTGCTATTTACAATAAGCTAAATTGAGTGGAAACAATTTGATTATCTTTGAATAACTTTAAACAAAAAAACATGACTAAAATTTTTTTAAAATTCTTCATCGCTTTAGGGATGATTGCAACTGGTTTTAACCAACAAACATTCGCTCAGGCGGTAGAAGAAGAGGACATCGTCCTTGAAGGTTACTATGGCTTTCCAAATCTTTACACTGCTGTTTTTAGAGCTGCTTACGCCAACAGTGGTTCAGAATTAGACCTTACCACAGGTGGCGCAGGACCTTTTGGTTTTAGATTTGAGTACCTTGTCACGGACAAAGTTGGCTTAGGACTTGACATGAGTTATACAAGCTCTTCAGTAAGCTTTAATGATGCTTCAACTGGTACTATTTATAATTATGATTTTTCAACTTCCAGAACAGGTGTATTGGTATGTTTCAATTATCACTTCTTAGATAATGACGAATTTGATTTATTCTCTACAGTAGGAATTGGTTATGCGAAAAGAAACTTTGATTTCACAAGTACGGAACCAGGATATCAGCCAATATCGGTTGAAAGTCTGATACCAGTAGGTGTAAAAGCAGGTTTAGGTATGCGCTATTTCTTCACAGACAACATTGGGGCTAACTTGCAATTTGCATTTGGTCCGGGTGGGCTCATCAATGCAGGCTTGAGCTTCAAACTCTAATTGAAATCCCATTTTTTTGTAAAGCCCTTCTTTTGAAGGGCTTTTTTTATGCTTTTATCCCTTTGGCTCCTCTACCCGACCATCGGCGTGCTTGGCAAAGCGGCCAAGCTTTGGGTCATGAACTTGATCATAGCGACCCCATGGCCAACCACCAAATTGGGTTTGTTGGTAGTCTTGGAAGGCTTGATAGATCTCTTCTTTTGAGTTCATGACAAAAGGCCCATGTTGCACAACGGGTTCGTTGATTGGACGGCCTTGCAATACAAGTACTTTTGAAGCTTCTGAACCGTTGACTAAATGGCAAGTTTGACTCGCATCGACATCGGCGGCATGATAGTGCGCTATTTCTTGATTACCTAATTTAAGGCCATTGCCTTCATAGTAGTATATACTGCGATTGACGCCCACAGCTGTCGCTGGAAGCTCAAATGTTGCGCCCGGTTCTAATTGAATGTTGTATATAGCAACGTGATTATTGGTATCTGCGGCCCAAGAATTTGGTGGTGTTACTGCGGCCTTTTGAGTACCAAGTTGTCCTACCAAAACTTCAATATTTGCTGTTTTGCCATTGGCTGCCACACTAAACTTCGGAACCGTTTCTGCCCACAACATTTTAAAATGAGGCTCGACCATTTTACTGCGCTTTGGCAAGTTGAGCCAGATTTGAAAAAGCTCTAAAGGATTTTCTTTGTCTTGATTGAGTAACGGAAACATTTCAGCATGCTGCACCCCTTTTCCTGCGGTCATCCATTGGACATCACCATTGCCGTAGCGGCCTGCTGCGCCCATGCTGTCGGCGTGGTCAACCAAACCGGTTCTTACAACGGTGATGGTTTCAAAACCACGGTGAGGATGCCCTGGGAAACCAGGCACTGTTGAGCCATGATACATTCTAAAACCATCTTTCACGATGAAATCTTGGCCCATGTGTCGGCCTTCAAAATGCTTTGGATCAGGACCCAACTGAGCATTGCCCTTCGGAAAATAATCCTCGTGATGAACACAGAATAAAAATGGATCGAGGGTTTCCCATTGAAAACCAAGTGGTCTGATTTTTTGAATGAGTTGTGACATTTCTTGCGTTTTGGTTTTTCCCCATTGATTGAAGGGAATGAATAAAGCCCCGCCTAGCCCTAGACCAAGTCTAGAAAGAAATGATCGGCGTTCAAGTTTTGAGCTCATGTGCTAATTTTTGACTAAAGTATTTCAAAATTAACTTTTTGCCATTGATTTACATCAAGAAATTAGGTCTGCTCTAGCTTAAAGGCTGAAGTCTGATGGAATTTGAGATCTGGGTAATCTTGTTCGGCCATTTGAAGCAAGAATGGTGTTTCGGCTAAAAACACGAGGTTTTCATCTTTGTCTAGGGCCAAGTAAGATCCTTTCGCGCGTTTGAAAGAAGCCAATTGCTCGTCGTTGTCGGTGGTGATCCAGCACGCTTTGTAGTAGTTTCTTGGGACGAAACGACAATTGGCACCATATTCATGAATGAGGCGGTAATTGATGACTTCGAATTGGAGTTGACCAACAGTTCCGACAATTTTTCGGTTACCCGGTTGTTGGATGAAGAGTTGTGCTACTCCTTCATCGATGAGCTGACGAATACCCTTGTCGAGTTGTTTGGACTTGAGCGGATCGAGGTTTTCGAGTTCTTGGAAAATCTCAGGAGAAAACGAAGGAATGCCTTTATAGAGCATCTTTTCACCGGTGGTGAGTGTATCGCCAATTTTAAAACTTCCGGTATCGTACAAACCAATGACATCGCCCGGATACGCGTCATCAATGACACTTTTATCTTGAGCCATAAAAGAGGTTGGGTTCGGAAATTTCATGTCTTTATTGAGGCGCACATGGTGATAAAACTTGTTGCGCTCAAAACGCCCCGAAACAATGCGTAAAAAGGCAATGCGGTCGCGGTGCTTAGGGTCAAGGTTGGCATGAATTTTAAAGACAAAACCACTGAAACGTTCGTCTGAGGGTTCTACCATTCGGGTATCTGACTCTCGACCTCTTGGCGACGGCGATATTTCACAGAAAGTATCTAATAATTCTTTTACGCCGAAGTTATTGACGGCTGAGCCAAAAAAAACGGGCGCCACCTCACCAGCCAAATAACGCTCGCGATCAAAAGCATCGTAAACGCCTTCGATCATGTCGAGTTCTTCTCTGAGTTCAGCGGCAGGTGCCTCACCAATGATTTGATCGAGTTGAGGGTCTTCTAAATTGGCAATTGAAAGGACGTCCTCAGCAATTTTTGTTTTGTTGGCTGAAAATAAGTTCAGGCCTTGCTGATAAATGTTGTAAACTCCCTGAAAGCGATCACCCATGCCGATAGGCCAAGTTAATGGGCGCACACGAATATTGAGCTTTGACTCGAGTTCGTCGAGCAAATCAAATGCTTCTTTACCATCGCGGTCCATTTTATTGACAAAAATGATAACGGGCGTATTGCGCATGCGACAAACTTCCATGAGTCTTTCAGTTTGGGCCTCCACACCATTGGCGCAGTCGATGACAAGTATAACGCTATCTACAGCGGTTAGCGTACGAAAGGTATCTTCGGCGAAGTCTTTGTGACCTGGTGTGTCTAAGATGTTGATCTGCTTGCCGTTGTAACCAAAAGCCATTACTGATGTAGCAACAGAGATTCCACGTTGCTTTTCAATCTCCATGAAGTCAGAGGTGGCAGACTTCTTAATTTTATTGTTTTTCACAGCACCCGCCGTCTGGATGGCTCCTCCGAAAAGCAATAATTTTTCAGTGAGTGTCGTTTTTCCGGCATCCGGGTGGGAAATAATCCCAAAAGTTCTGCGGGTTTCGATGGCATCGTTGAATCTCATGTGGCGAGGTATTGAATATGGGTGGCTATGAATGCAAAAAGACCGCAGTGCGGTCTTTTAAAGTTTTATTTCAGACAGAAATTAAAATACTTCTGCAGCAGTAAAATGGAATTTACCTTCGATTTCTGCATTCTCGTCTGAGTCAGAACCGTGAACGGCATTGCGACCTTTGCTTTCTGCATAAGCCTTACGGATTGTTCCGTCAGCAGCCTCGGCAGGATCTGTTGCACCAATTAAGGCACGGAAGTCTGCAACTGCATTTTCTTTTTCGAGGATAGCAGCTACGATTGGCCCGCTTGTCATGTACTCAACAAGCTCTCCGTAAAACGGACGCTCAGCGTGTACTGCATAGAAAGCTTTCGCTTGCTCTTCAGATAAGCGCGTGTATTTCATTGCTTTGATGCTGAAACCAGCATTGATAATCATGTCGATGATTTTACCCATGTGCCCGTTTTCGATTGCATCAGGCTTGAGCATTGTAAAAGTTCTATTGGTTGCCATTATTGATAAATTTGGGTGCAAAGATACCACTTTTTTAAGAATCCCGAAAACCTATTATTTTGATTTCTTCGTGACAAATTCTACAATGATACCGAGCGTAGGCTGAAGAATTCCGGATGCATTCTCGACGAACTTTGTTTGATAACGCGTTGGATCATTCGGATCAATTACTCCTTGCCCATTGGCATCGGTTTGCAATAATAAAATTGGCGCCAATTGCGCTTTGTAGCCATAAACATTCTGCACATCAAAATAAAAGTTCATATTGAACTGCTTCAAATAAAGCTTTTTATCTACACGAATATTGAGTTGATGGAAACTACTTTCGCGTTGCGTGTTCAGTTGATTGTAATCAAGCAAACCAACTCCGTTGATATTCCAGTTCGTGATCAAGCTCGATGTAGCCACGTCGTATGGTGTGTAAGGCGCACCGCCTGAAAACAACCAGCGCATACCAAATTCCCAGCCATTTTTGAAGCGCTTACCTCCTGTTAAAGAAACAATGTGTCGGCTGTCCCATGAGGTTGGCACGTAATTATCATTTTTATCCAAGAATTCTGAACGCACCCAAGTATAGGCGAGCACTGCATAAAACCCCTTGTAAAGCTTTTGCTGATAGAGAAATTCAGCACCATAACTGCGGCCAGAAGAGCTTGAGCTAACCGCTTCATTACCAACAACCCCAAAGTCAGAGCCAATATTTGCTAAAGAAATCGAATCTTTCAAGGAGAACGGATAATTATTGTATTGCTTTAAGAATCCTTCAAGTGTTACTCTTGCATTCCATTTCAATAGGTATTCAGTCCCGAGTACAAAATGATCGGCTTGGATATACTTAAGATCATTTTGCTGATTGACCAAAGTACCATTTGCTGAACGATACCCCAGAATGGTGTAGGACGGCAACTGATGATAGCGCGCCACATTGGCATTGATTGCCCAATCTTCAGTGAGACGATAAGACGCAGAAACCATTGGTGAAAATTGATTGAAAGGATTGCGCATTTGAGCGCTATAAGAAGTTCCATCTAGTCTGAGACCTAAAGACAAGCGCAAACGCTCATTTAAAAATGCTCGGCTCAACTGAGAAAAAGCTGAAAACTTATGGAGGTTTAATTCAGATTCAAAATCTAGCGTATCAGGTTGACCAAAAATGGTAAGCAATTGATAGGTACTGTTGTAGTATTTGGCAAATTCATAACCGGCACCTACATTGAAACGCCAGCCATTTTTCAAATAAGTGTGCTCAAAGCGCAACTTGTTTTCCGCTTCAAAAGAGCTGTAATTCTGTAAAAGATTTTGAGGTTCTTCAATGAGATTCTTGTAACGATAGGCTTCATTGTTAAGCATATTTCTACTTACTACAACCGTCTGAATTGAAGACTTAGAGGAATGCTGCCAAACTGCCCCCATTGTGTAATTCCACTGGCCCTGCATAGGTAAATTACCCAAAATAAAATTGTTGTATTGAATTTGATTGGTATCAGTGAGCCCGTCGTTAACTGACTGATTTAATCCAAATTGATCGAGTGCACCTAAACCAATAATGGAAATTTTATTTTTTGGATTGAGCTGAAAATTGAATTTAAACTGGTAGTCGTTGTAGGTGGGTAAAATAGGCAACTTGAGTGCAGCAAAAAGAAACTGTAAGTACGAGCGTCTGACAGAAAAAATAAAATCGCCTTTGTCTCCAATCGGGCCATCAAAAGTTAGCGCAGCATCTGATGAACCTAGTGCAAAATTGGTAATGAGTGCGTCTTTGTTGCCATCCTTCTGCTTAAAAGATAACACCGACGAAAGCCCATTTGCTCTGTTGGCAGGAAACGCCCCTGAATAAAATTCTACTTCTTTGATGAAATTGACATTGAGCAAGCCAACTGGCCCTCCACTAGCGCCTTGCGTAGCAAAGTGATTGATATTCGGAACCTCTATGCCGTCCAAGTAGAACTTGTTCTCGCCAGGAGAACCACCTCTGATAATAATGTCATTTCTAAAAGTAGCTCGGGCAGCAACGCCCGGCAAAGCACCAATAACCTTACTTACATCGCGGTTTGCACCTGGAAGTCTTTCCACTTCCGTTGCACTCAATGTTTTCAATGAATTTGGTGATTCAGCTTTTCTTTGAAAGGGCGCAGCGCTTACCTTTACTTCTCTGGAGGTCTGAACTTTTTCTTCTAGATCAATTTGAAGGTCTGTTGGTCTTGCATTGGTCACGAGTACCTCAGACTGCACTTTATCTTCGAAACCTGGAGCGGTAATTTTAACAGTGTAAATGCCGGGTGCTAGTGCTTCAAAGGTAAAACGACCCTCTATATCAGCCGCCTTAAAAAGTTGTAGTTCGACAATATTGATTTTGGCCGGAGATACAGGTGTGCCATTGGCCGAATTGAGGAGTCTGCCGCTTAATTGACCCGTTTGAGCAAAAGCACTAAGTGTAATTGTAGAAATGAGTAGTTGGAGAAATAATTTCATTTTGTTGAAGTTTGATATCAATTTTGAGTAACAAAAGTTCAACAAAAAAGTTTAGGTCCAGCAAAATTTCTCCTAATCTTTTGGGATTTGATTGGTTCGGATCCAGTTTTGAGTGCGGTAAAAAGGCCCAATATAGCCACGCACATGCAATTGATTCGGTTGATTTTCATCGAGCCAAATCGTGCAAGTATAAAACTTGCCGTTGTCGGGGTCAAGAATGCTACCGCCAGACCACTGTTGGCCATCCCATTTCATTTTGGATAAAATCAGTAGGTTCATGACGGGCTGGTTATGTAATGCACCTTCACACTCGGTACATTTCGAATTTGGGCCATCTTTTCCTCTTTTATAGATATAGACGACTCTACCGTACAAAATACCATCCTTTTTATACAACTCGACAACAGACTTTTTGAGGCCCGTATTATCGTCTATTGTGATCCAATAACCGGTACAACTTTGCGCCCTGCCAAAAAACGGGATGCAGAAAAAGCAAAAAACTAAAATTTGTAAAGCCTTCATTCTGAACAAATATCGAGAAAATTCTGCAGAATGCTTTTGCCCTGACTTGTCATGATAGATTCAGGGTGAAACTGAACACCAAAAACTTTTAATGCAGGTAACTCTATGGCCATTGGAACGCCATTTATTGAGTGGGCGGTGATCCAATCTTCTGGGCACTTAACCATCCAGGAATGATAAAGGCCTACTTCAAATTGAGTCGGTAAATTTTTAAAAAGTAAACTGTTCCTTTGCGTCTGAATTGGTTCCGAAACTCCGTGTTTCACTTGCTGTTGATTTTCAAGTGAACCACCCAAATGCTCCACGAGGGCTTGCATGCCCAGGCAAACGCCAAGAATGGGAATTTTTCCCATATTTTCAGTCAGAATATCAGACAATCCTTGCTTTTCCTTTGGAAGCCCGGGACCAGGAGATAAAACAATGGCGTTGAGTTCCAAAAAATCTTGCGCAACAAGTTCGTCATAGCGCTTGGTCAGTAGTTCCACTTCAAGAGCCTCCAAATAATGGGCAAGATTGAAGGTAAATGAGTCATAAAAATCAATCAAAAGAACCCTCACCTAGCTTGTTTTTTGTTACTTTGCAAAAGTAGTAAAACCTTGTTTCTAAATGTCATCATTGAAAAAA
Organism: Crocinitomicaceae bacterium; assembly: GCA_044371695.1. Classification (GTDB taxonomy): domain Bacteria; phylum Bacteroidota; class Bacteroidia; order Flavobacteriales_D; family Crocinitomicaceae; genus UBA952. Next base: position 9,698 of record JBILTD010000031.1, read on the forward strand.
GCCATACAAATTCCAAACGCACCTGCTCCGGTTGGCCCTTACAGTCAGGCCATTCTCATGGATCGACAACTTTATATCAGCGGCCAAATTCCATTAAATCCTCAGACCGGGCAGCTCGAAATGGAAAATATTGAAAGTGCTACTTCTCGGGTTTTACAAAACATTGATGCTTTGTTAAACGAGGCTGGCTTCACGAAAGATGATGTTGTAAAAGTGAGTATCTTCATGAAAAATCTTGAAGAATTTCAAGCCATGAATGCCGTTTACGCAGCCTATTTTACCGGTGTAGCTCCTGCCAGAGAAACCGTTCAAGTGAGCCGCCTTCCACTCGATGTTTCCATTGAAATTTCTTGTATCGCTTACAAATGATCGAGAACCGAACACTAGACCTCAGTATTGTCATTGTCAATTACAATGTTTCCAATTTTTTGGAACAGTGCTTAAATAGTGTTTACGCCGCTCTAAAAAATATTCCTGCAGAAGTTTTTGTAGTTGACAACAACAGTGTTGATGGCTCGCAAGAAATGCTGCAACTTAAATTTCCGCAAGTTCAGCTCATTGCTAACAAAGTTAATGTTGGTTTTTCCAAGGCAAACAACCAAGCTATCCTTGAAAGTAAGGGTAAATATGTGCTTTTACTGAACCCGGATACCGTTGTTCAGGAAGATACTTTTGAAAAGTGTTTTCAATACATGGAGCAAAATAAAGAGGTCGGTGCCCTAGGTGTCAGGATGCTCGATGGCAGAGGACGATTCTTGCCCGAATCAAAAAGAGGCCTACCTACTCCTGAGGTTTCTTTTTACAAGATTTTCGGGCTTTCTCGTATTTTTCCAAAATCAAAATTCTTCAACCGCTATAGCCTTGGCTATCTCGATGAACTTGATAACCACGAGGTAGATGTCTTGTGCGGTGCCTTTATGTTCATGCGAGCGGAGGCACTCAGCAAGGTGGGCTTGCTCGACGAAGCTTTTTTCATGTACGGTGAAGACATCGATTTATCGTATCGCATCCAACAAGGTGGCTATAAGGTGGTCTACTTTGCCGAAACAAAAATCATTCATTACAAAGGCGAGAGCACGAAAAAAGGTTCCTTGAACTACGTTTTTGTTTTCTACAATGCCATGATCATCTTTGCGCAAAAGCACTTTTCGAAGCGCTACGCCAAGATTTTTTCAGCTACTATCCATGTCGCAATATACCTCCGAGCCGGGCTTTCGTTACTGAAAAGAATTGTAAGTAAAAGTGCTGCCCCAGCTTTTGATTTTTTAAGCAATCTTGTCTTACTCATTTGGCTAGCGACACAATGGAAAGTCAAACACATTGAGTTCCCAGATTGGTTGGTGCAATGGCTCGTGCCAGCTTACCTCGGCTGTTGGATTTTCAGCGCTTGGTTACTCGGGCTCTACGACAAAGGTACGCCTGCCAAACGCATCTGGAAAAGTACCTTTTTTGCCACATTAGCCATCTTAGCTTTCTATGCACTTTTACCTAAGGAATGGCAATTTTCAAGACTCTTTATCTTGCTAGGTGCTGCTTGCTTTATTGGTATTTTTTATATCAGCAGAGCCCTTTTTACACTCGTAAAAAAAGGAAAAATAGACTTCAATGCCTTCCCAAAAAAACGTTTTGGAATTTTGAGTGGTAAAGCTGAATTTGAACGGATTAAAAACTTGCTTGAACAGACTTACCCACACATTGAAAGCATTCATCACATTGAAGTAGCGACCCAAACAGCAGCCGGGCAAATAGAAAATAGTCAACTCGATGAAATGCTTGAAATCCACCGCTTGAACGAACTTATTTTTTCAGCAAAAGACCTAAGCAGCATGCAAATCATTAGCAGCATGGTTGCCACCTCTGCTGCCCAACTCGAGTACAAAATTGCCCAACCAGACACCAGTTATCTGATTGGTAGTAATTCAATTGATACGGCCGGTGACTACTACACGCTGCACTTTGATGCGTTAGAACAAGCTACCAACAAAAGAATCAAGCGCATTTTCGACCTATTCATCGGGCTCTTTTTACTCATTTTAAGTCCGATTTTGTGTTGGATTTTCAAACAACGTCAGCAATTTTTCAGGAATATTTTTGGTGTGTTGAATGCGCAATATACACTAGTGGGTCTTCAAGTTGATCAACTCAATCGTAAATACCAGAAGAAAAGTATCGTTAGACCATACTACTGGAAGCCTGATAATCAGCCAGAAGCAAATTTGCGCTACACCAAAAACTACAGTGCCCAAACAGACTTTAAGTCAATCCTGAAAAACTATCGCTTACTCGATCAGCAAGCTTCCTAATTTTGATCAAAATTGCTTAATTTTGCAACTCATCAACGACATCAATTAACAGAAAATGGCAGAAATAGAAATTCGTCTTCCTAAAATGGGTGAAAGTGTCACCGAAGCAACCATCACTAATTGGCTCAAAAACATCGGCGATGCTGTTGCCATTGACGAACCATTAGTTGAAGTAGCTACCGACAAAGTAGACAACGAACTCCCTTCAGAAGCTGCGGGTACACTCATCAAAATTTTATTTGAAAAAGACCAAGTAGCTCAGGTTGGCGATGTCATTGCCATTCTATCCACAGACGGTGCTGGCGCCTCTAGCGCACCAGCTGCTGCCCCAAGCAACAACACTGCTCCTGCCCCAACTCAGGCAGCGGCTGCACCATTAAGCACACCTGAAGCACAAGCTTCGGCTGCAATCAAAAGCAATGATGGTCGTTTTTATTCGC
>JBILTD010000153.1:0-4555 GCA_044371695.1 Crocinitomicaceae bacterium
TCGTTGATTTCGTCGATCACGCCGCTGAAATTATTGAAAGGACCATCGATTACCTTGACAGACTCGCCAATAACAAAAGGAATTTTCAATTCTTCTTCTGTTACTGAAAGTTCGTCAACTTTTCCAAGAATGCGATTGACTTCAGCCATACGCATTGGAACCGGATCACCTCCTTTTTCTGTACCTAAGAAACCAATGACATTAGGAATGCTTTTAATCACGTGTGTGACCTCACCAACCAATGCCGCTTCAATAAGTACATAACCAGGTAAGAAAGCCTTTTCTTTGTTGACTTTCTTGCCGTTTTGAATTTTAAAAACTTTTTCTGTAGGTATGAGCACTTGATTAACGTAATCAGTGAGTTTCATACGCGCGATTTCGAGCTCAAGATATTCTTTCACCTTCTTTTCCTTGCCGCTTACGGCACGGACTACATACCATTTCTTTGCTATATCCGCCATTTTAAATTTTGGGTTAGAAAGATCCGTATATAAAACCTAAAACACCTTTCCAAAGTGAACCTTCTTCACCAGTGATTCCGAATGTGAAATCCATGGCAAAAATGACTAAGGAAATGAGCAAGGATGCTACTACTACAAGAATGGTATTGTTCTGTAACTCTTTCCATGTAGGCCAAGTTACTTGATGAACCATCTCATTGTAAATATCGATGATGTATGATCTTATTTTTAACACGAATTGCTGTTTTAATGTGCACGGGCGGTAGGATTCGAACCCACGACCAATGGTTTTGGAGACCACTACTCTACCAGCTGAGCTACACCCGTTTAAAAAGGGGAGCTGTTAACTCCCCTTGATTTTAACTTTTGGTAGAATCTTAAGCTACGATCTCTGTAACCTGACCAGCTCCTACTGTACGACCACCTTCGCGGATTGCGAAACGAAGACCTTTATCCATTGCAACTGGTACGATCAATTTAACATTGATTGATACGTTGTCACCTGGCATAACCATCTCACGACCGTCAGATAAGAAAATCTCACCTGTAACGTCAGTTGTACGGAAATAGAACTGAGGACGGTATTTGTTGTGGAAAGGAGTGTGGCGACCACCTTCTTCTTTCTTCAATACGTAGATTTCAGCTTTGAATTCAATGTGTGGAGTAGTTGAACCTGGCTTACAGATAACCATTCCGCGCTTGATTTGTGTTTTTTCAATACCGCGTAGTAACAAACCAACGTTGTCACCTGCTTCACCGCGATCAAGGATCTTACGGAACATCTCAACACCTGTTACAGTAGAAGTCAATTTAACTTCACCCATACCAAGGATCTCAACTGGCTCACCAGAGTTGATAACACCTGTTTCGATACGACCTGTTGCAACAGTACCACGACCTGTAATCGTAAATACGTCTTCAACTGGCATCAAGAACGGCTTATCAACGTCACGTGGAGGAAGTTCGATGTAAGTATCAACTGCATCCATTAATTCTTCAACAGTAGCAACCCATTGTGGCTCACCATTCAAAGCACCTAATGCAGATCCTTTGATTACTGGTGCGTTGTCACCATCATATTTGTAGAAAGAAAGCAATTCACGTACTTCCATTTCAACAAGTTCTAATAATTCTGGATCGTCTACCATGTCCACTTTGTTCATGAAGACAACCATGCGAGGAACACCTACCTGACGACCAAGAAGGATGTGCTCACGTGTCTGTGGCATTGGACCATCAGTTGCAGCTACAACCAAGATCGCACCGTCCATTTGAGCAGCACCTGTAACCATGTTCTTTACGTAGTCGGCGTGACCTGGACAGTCAACGTGCGCGTAGTGACGGTTAGCAGTTTCATACTCGATGTGAGATGTGTTGATGGTGATACCGCGCTCTTTTTCTTCAGGAGCGTTATCAATTGAGGAGAAGTCACGAGCCTGAGCCAATCCTTTGCTCGAAAGAACGCTAGAGATAGCAGCAGTCAACGTGGTCTTACCGTGGTCAACGTGTCCGATTGTACCGATGTTGACGTGTGGTTTGGAACGGTCAAAATTTTCCTTAGCCATTTTTGTATTTGTTACTTAGTTAATAATATACTTATCTATCATAAAGGTCCGAAGCGCAGCGCACAACGGACTTAAATGCAATACTATGTTGAGCCAATGACGAGATTTGAACTCGTGACCTCTTCCTTACCAAGGAAGCGCTCTACCCCTGAGCTACACCGGCGCTCAATGAAAAGTGAGCGGGAGACGAGATTCGAACTCGCGACGTTCAGCTTGGAAGGCTGACGCTCTACCAACTGAGCTACTCCCGCTTGTTTTCAAATGTACTGTGGGGAGAGCAGGATTCGAACCTGCGAAGGTGTACACCAGCAGATTTACAGTCTGCCCTCGTTGGCCGCTTGAGTATCTCCCCAACATTGAGAGCCGATGGAGGGATTCGAACCCCCGACCAGCTGATTACAAATCAGCTGCTCTGGCCAACTGAGCTACATCGGCTTATTTATTTGAATGTTGGTAATTCACAAATATTGAAAGAACTTTTCCCCTAAACCTCGCGTTTTGGGATTGCAAATGTACGAAACTTTTTTTTATCACAAAGAGTTTTTGAAAAAATTTCTTCAATGCCAAAAAAGAGTCGTTTTCACTGACAGGGCTTTAAATACGAGATTTGTTTACTTTTGTTTCAATGCAGCATAAAAGAGTCTTGATGACCGTCTCTAGCGACCTCGCTACAGACAATCGCGTTGACCGCAGTTGTACCCTTCTTACAGAATTGGGCTACAACGTATTTCTAATAGGTAGAGTCAAAAAAGATAGCCCTGAAATGCCGCAAAGAAGCTATGGCTACAAACGCATGAAGTTGCTTTTTGAAAAAGGCGCTCTTTTCTATGCTGTTCTAAATTTTAGGCTTTTTATTGAGTTGCTCTTTACAAGAGTGGATTACTTATTTGCCAATGATCTTGATACACTTCCTGCAGCTTACCTAATTAGTAAACTCAAACGCGTTCCTCTCATTTATGATAGCCATGAGTTATTTACAGAAGTTCCTGAGCTCGTTGAGCGCCCTCACATTCAAAAAATTTGGCTGCAAATAGAAAAATGGATTTTTCCTAAGCTCAAATTTGCCATCACAGTCAACGAATCGATTGCTCAGATTTTCGAAGAAAAATACAAAGTTAAAGTGGCGGTGGTCAGAAATGTACCGATTCGAATTGCAGATATCAAACCTTTAAATAAGGCAGAACTTGGACTGGCAGTAGAAACCAAAATGCTCATTATCCAAGGAAGTGGTTTGAACGTGGATCGGGGGATTGAAGAAACGGTACTTGCCATGGAGCATATTCAAAATGCAGTGCTATTTTTAGTGGGTAGTGGCGATGTGATTCCGAAAGTGAAGAAAATGGTGCTCGAGAAAGGGCTTTCTCAAAAAGTTCGATTTGTTGATAGACTTCCTTATCGAGAGATGCTGCGCTATACCGCAAGTGCAGATATAGGACTAGCATTAGATAAACCACTAAGCTTAAACTATGCCCTCGCTCTGCCCAATAAAGTGTTCGATTATTTGCAAGCTTCTACGCCTATTATAGCAAGCCCCTTAAAAGAAATCGAAAGGATTATTGTACAGTATAATTGCGGAACCGTGATTCAAAAAGTGGACCCGATAGAAATTGCAGCGCACATCAATGTGCTTTTTGACAATGCTAACTTATTGGAAACTTACAAACATAATTGCGTAAAAGCTGCTGAAACAGAAAATTGGGGAAAAGATGCCAAAATTCTCGAACGGGTTATTTTGACTGCTTTTCCAAAGCACTAAGTCTAGCGAGTCTGTACAAATCAAAAATAACGAGGGGCGCACTACCTCTCGAGAGCCACCACTTCATTGGTCTAGTGAAAAATTCTAACAGAAGAAGCAGCCATCTTTTCGGCCTGCTGGTTTTTATATCTAAGTAGGTCGCTAATAGCTTGTTCATTTCCAACATTTCAGCAGATGGTGTATTTTGCTGAATCCATAACAGATTTTTAAGGGCCTGTTCCGTTTTTGTTAAAAAAGTAGCGTTGTCATCTAAATTGAGATTCCAAACTGGGTTGTCTATATGTGCTACGCTTATTTGGGCTTGCTGCAGCGCAACGCCATATAGCGTGTCTTCATGACCATAACCTGTTAATCTTGATTCAAATCCAAGCTGTTCAAAGAGTGATCTTTCAATTATAAAATTATTGGTTTTGAAGCCCGCTTGTTTTTTGGAAATGCGTTGTTCGTAATTCAGGCTCTCTCGATTGGTAGAATAACGCCAGCGCAATAAATAATTGGCTGTAGGACGATCTTGTTGGTAACAACTTGCGCCTACTAAAACTGGAACAGCTTGTTCGCACAAACTTCGGACATAATTGAATACAAACTTTTCATTGAGAACCGTACTATCACCATCTATAAAAAGTAGGTATTGCGCATTTGTATGTTGTAAAAACAAATTGCGAATTTTTGAGCGGCCGACATTTTGCGCTAGAAAAACAGGCTTGACAATTGCATCGTTGAAAGTATTGAGCGCCGTAAATGGTTCTCCTGAAGCATCGTCAATGAGAACG
>JBILTD010000154.1:0-4554 GCA_044371695.1 Crocinitomicaceae bacterium
TTCCTAAAATTTTTGCTTGATCAGATAAGTATCGCAATAAACGTTGGTCTAGGTTCATGAAAGCGATGGCATCGATACTTTCCATCAATTCCAGCATCCTAGTATGATAACTATTCAAAATATACTGTCGCCAACTTTTAAATTGATCGAGCCAATTTTCCATGTATTCAGCTGGAAACATCAAGAGCAGGGAAGGTTCCATTGAAGTTGCTTTGATCTGGCTATCAATTTTTCGTGTACAACATTGCAAAGACATCGCGCAAGTGTCACCCCCTTCAATATAATATAGCAATAATTCTTCTCCATTTTCATTCTCCCTTGAAATCTTTATGGAACCTTCAATGACGATAGGAATCATTTGAAGGTGATCTCCGACATGAACAATGATTTCATCTGTCGTTGTTTCGCGAATTTTTGCCACTTGTGCCATCTGTTCGAGTAATTCAGCCTCGAGTAGATAACCCAAATGATCTTGAAGCATTTGCAGCTTATTTTCTGACCTTAGCATTGGCATCGTAGCTTGTGAAAAAATTAGCCCATATAATTTTAGATAGGGCAAATAAATAGGGTGAAAGCACAATTGTAAAGAAGACAACTAAGCCAATTTGCCACCATGCAGATAACCACGGAAACCATAAATTACAAGAAGTCCAAATAGTCACAAACAAGGCTACACCTAAGGCGTAAGAGACATACATCGCTCCGTAAAAGAATCCGGGTTCCTTTTCGTATTTCAACTCGCAAACATCACATTTGATACGCACATCACCTAAATGTTTTAAGTCATATGGGTGTGAAATTAGAAATTGTCCTTCCTGACACTGTGGGCATTTCATCTTAGAAATGCTATACATCTTTGTTCCTTTTCCAAAAATCATACATCAAAGTTACATTATTGCCGGCGGTTTGAAAGTAACCTAAGTTACGAATGTCAGCAAAACTGACAAAAAGGCATTTCTCTTTGTGCATTTGGGCTCAAAATGTCAGTATTTAACTTGTTTTTGTTGCTGGCATAATCCTTGACTGCATCAAGTATCAAAAATTAATTTAAAATGGGAAAAATTATCGGAATTGACCTCGGAACCACAAATTCATGTGTTTCGGTTATGGAAGGAAATGAGCCTGTCGTCATTGCCAACTCAGAAGGCAAGCGTACTACGCCGTCTGTTGTTGCATTTGTCGAGGGTGGAGAGCGTAAAGTAGGTGATCCTGCGAAGCGTCAAGCCATCACCAATCCTACAAAAACGATCTATTCAATTAAGCGTTTCATGGGTACTAGTTTTGAAGAATCTTCAAAAGAGGTAGCTCGTGTTCCTTATGAAGTTGTAAAAGGTGAAAACAATACACCGCGCGTAAAAATCGACGATCGTCTTTATACAGCGCAAGAAATTTCAGCAATCATTCTTCAAAAAATGAAGAAGACCGCTGAAGATTATCTTGGTCAAGAAGTCACAGAAGCAGTTGTTACTGTGCCTGCTTACTTTAATGATGCACAGCGTCAAGCTACAAAAGAAGCTGGTGAAATCGCTGGTCTAACAATCAAAAGAATCATCAACGAGCCTACAGCAGCAGCGTTGGCTTATGGCCTTGACAAAAAGGGTATTGATCAAAAAATTGTTGTTTTTGACTTCGGTGGAGGAACGCACGATGTTTCTGTACTCGAACTCGGAGATGGCGTATTTGAAGTTTTAGCCACAGATGGTGACACTCACCTTGGTGGTGACGACGTCGACGACGCAATCATCAACTGGTTAGCTGAAGAATTCAAAGCGGAAGAAGGTCTAGATTTGCGTCAAGATCCAATGGCACTTCAGCGTTTAAAAGAAGCAGCTGAAAAAGCTAAAATCGAGCTTTCTTCAACAACCGCTTCTGAAATCAACTTGCCATACATCATGCCAGTTAACGGTATTCCAAAGCACTTAGTTAGAACACTTCAGCGCGCTAAATTTGAGCAATTAATTGCTTCTATCGTTGAGCGCACAATCGCTCCATGTCGTTCTGCACTTTCAAATGCTGGCTTACAACCTTCTGACATCGACGAAGTGATCTTAGTAGGTGGTTCAACACGTATTCCTGTCATTCAAGAAGCAGTTGAGCGTTTCTTTGGTAAAGCGCCATCAAAAGGTGTAAACCCTGATGAAGTAGTTGCTGTTGGTGCTGCTATTCAAGGTGGGGTACTCACTGGTGAAGTAAAAGACGTTCTGTTGTTAGACGTTATTCCACTTTCTTTAGGAATTGAAACTATGGGCGGTGTATTCACTAAACTCATTGACGCCAATACAACGATTCCAACTAAGAAATCAGAAGTATTCTCTACGGCATCAGACAATCAACCGTCTGTTGATATCCATGTACTTCAAGGTGAGCGCGCAATGGCCAATGACAACAAAACCTTAGGGCGTTTTCAGTTGTCTGACATTCCGCCTGCACCAAGAGGGGTGCCACAAATCGAAGTAACTTTCGATATCGATGCGAACGGAATCATGAATATTTCTGCCAAAGACAAAGGAACTGGTAAGCAACAATCTATTAAAATTGAAGCATCTAGCGGTTTGTCTGACGAAGAAATCCAACGTATGAAAGCTGAGGCAGAAGCCAATGCAGATGCCGATAACAAGCGTCGTGAAGAGGCTGAATTGATCAACAAGGCTGATTCATTGATTTTCCAAACAGAGCGTCAATTGAAAGAGTACGGTGATAAAATCCCTGCAGACAAAAAGCAACCAATTGAAGATGCTTTAACTGAATTGAAAAAAGAATTTGAAGCAAAAAACATGGCTAACCTTCAAGCGGCTATGGATAAGCTCAATGAGGTTTTTGGTGCGGCTTCTCAAGAAATGTACAATGCAGCTAATGCTCAGGGTGGCGGTGCTGAACCTGGCTCAGATGCCGGAGCAGGATCTCCTCAAGATGAGGTTACTGATGTCGACTTCGAAGAAGTAAAAGACAAATAAGTAAACATAGTTTTAGTGAAAAGGGCTGCTTTTGCAGCCTTTTTTTGTAAATGCAATATTGTATAACTCACCATAACCTGCTTTTTCCTATATTTGACAATGCTCTACTCAAAATCCTTCTTACACCGCAGCTCCAATGAGTGGGTCGTGTTTGTACACGGGGCAGGGGGCAGTTCTTCTATTTGGCACAAGCAGCTCAAAGACTTTTGTGAACGCCATAACGTCTTGGTCTTAGATTTAAGAGGGCACGGCAAGAGTCAGAAAATTAGCGTTCATGACAAGAAGTATTCATTTGAATTGATTGCCAAAGATGTCATAGAATTACTTGAGCAGAAGAAAATCGACAAGGCTCATTTTGTAGGCGTTTCTTTGGGCTCTATTGTGATCAAGGCCTTAAGAGCTCAGCGTCCGGACCTTGTCAAAAGCATGGTTTTTGCTGGTGCAGTTACCAAACTCAATGTGCGTTCCCGGTTTATTTTGAGAATGGGGCGTATGCTTTATAGTTTTTTACCACAAATGTCATTGTACAAGCTCATGGCTCGCATCATGATGCCGAGAGCCAATCACAAAGAATCAAGGTCGCTTTTCGTCAATGAAGCCAAAAAAGTAGTCGACAAAGAATTTCAGCGCTGGTTTAAATTGACCGCTCGTTTGACGGCTTACCTCACTAACATCAATTCAAAACCCGAAACCATCCCAACTCTTTATGTGATGGGAGAGCAAGATCACATGTTTTTAAATCCGGTAAGAATTTTGGTCAATCAAGATTTTGCGTCAGAGCTCAAGGTAGTTCCCGCTTGTGGGCATGTGGTCAATTACGAAAAGGCCGAGACTTTTAACCACTTGGCACTGCAATTTATCTCGCGTCATTGCGCCTAATTTCATTTAATTAACAGCCTAAAGGCATTTTGTTAAAAAACTCTCGGCTATACTTGCCGTTACCGACCGAATTTAACTTAAATTTGTGCTCAATTTGCAGCGAAGGTTTCGCTCAAAGAAACTTGTAAATTGAAGCTCTTATGCCTAAAGATCAGTCGATCAAATCTGTCCTCATTATTGGTAGTGGTCCTATTGTAATTGGTCAAGCCTGTGAATTTGACTACTCTGGTTCTCAAGCCGCTCGCTCTCTACGCGAAGAAGGTATTGAAGTTACCCTCATCAACTCGAATCCGGCTACCATCATGACCGACAAAGTGGTTGCAGACAACGTCTATCTTCAACCGCTCGAACCTGCCAGTATCGTCAAAATTCTTGAAAATCATCAAATCGATGCCGTTTTGCCGACAATGGGTGGTCAGACTGCACTCAATTTGTGCATTGAATGCGATGAAATGGGCATTTGGGAACAATTCGGCGTGCGCATTATCGGTGTAGACATCAACGCCATTGAAATTACTGAAAACCGCGAGGCATTTCGCAATTTAATGGGTGAAATTGGCGTGCCAATGGCGCCTCAAAAAACAGCTAAATCCTTTTTAGAAGGCAAGGAAATTGCCCAAGAATTTGGTTTTCCATTATGTATTAGACCTTCTTATACACTTGGTGGTTCAGGTGCAAGCATCCTGCATGAACCCAAAGAATTTGATAATCTCCTAGAGCG
>JBILTD010000156.1:0-4525 GCA_044371695.1 Crocinitomicaceae bacterium
GCATTTGCGATCATAGGCTTCTCTTAACGACTGATAAGTACGTTCGGTGAGTTCTTGTGTACTGATGCTTTTGAAAGTGTTTTCATCTACAGGCGCTTCAATACCAATGAGGCGTAGCACTTCGAGTTCAAAGTCTTGGAAAGTACCTTTGGCATGCGCAGCGACAGTCGTTTCACAAAGTTCGTAGAACATGTTATCGATATCCATGTCGAGGCGATCACCATAAAGTGCATTGCGGCGTTTTTTATAGATCGCTTTGCGCTGCGCATTCATGACGTCGTCATATTCGAGGAGGTTTTTACGCATCCCGAAGTTGTTCTCTTCGACTTTTTTCTGAGCGCGCTCAATAGATTTCGAAACCATTCCGGCGGTTATCACTTCACCTTCTTTAAGGCCCATGCGGTCCATGATCGCGGCAATGCGTTCAGAGCCAAATTTACGCATGAGGTCATCTTCTAGAGAGACAAAGAAACGAGAAGATCCTGGATCTCCTTGACGGCCCGAGCGTCCGCGCAACTGGCGATCTACACGGCGAGAGTCATGGCGTTCTGTACCAATAATGGCCAAACCACCTGCTTCTTTGACGCCTGCACCTAACTTGATGTCGGTACCACGGCCTGCCATGTTGGTGGCAATGGTAACAGTGCCTGCCTGACCCGCGTTGGCAACAATTTCGGCCTCTTTTTGGTGATATTTGGCGTTGAGTACTTGGTGCGGAATCTTTTTCATTTGCAGCATACGCGACAACAACTCAGAAATTTCTACAGTTGTGGTTCCGACCAATACGGGTCTGCCAGCAGCAACTAAACTTTCAATTTCTAGAATAATGGCATTGTATTTTTCTCGGGCTGTTTTGTAAACGAAGTCGTCTTGGTCTTTGCGAGAAATAGCGCGGTTGGTTGGTACAACTACTACGTCAAGTTTGTAGATGTCCCAGAATTCTCTGGCTTCAGTTTCGGCAGTACCGGTCATGCCCGCGAGCTTGTGGTACATTCTGAAGTAATTCTGAAGGGTAATTGAAGCGTAGGTTTGAGTGGCCGCCTCTACGGTTACATTTTCTTTGGCTTCAATGGCTTGGTGTAAACCGTCAGAATAACGGCGACCTTCCATGATACGTCCTGTAGACTCGTCGACAATTTTGACTTTACCGTCCATGATTACGTATTCTACCTCTTTTTCAAAAAGGGTGTAGGCACGCAAGAGCTGACTAACAGAATGGATGCGTTCTGATTTAATAGAGTAGTCACGGACAAGCGCGTCTTTGCGCTCGAGGTAGGCATCTTTCTCAAGTTGCTCTTTTTGCAATTTTGCAATTTCTGCACCGATGTCTGGCATCACGAAGAAATCGCGGTCATCTTGACCAGAAACGAGGTCAATACCTTTGTCTGTGAGTTCGATGGAATTATTTTTTTCATCGATGACAAAGAACAACTCTACATCAATCTTCTTCATTTGCTTGCCTTGCTCGGCCATGTAGAAGTTTTCTGTTTTTTGGAGGTGTACTTTGATACCCGGCTCAGACAAGAATTTAATGAGTGTACGGTTTTTAGGCAAACCACGGTGCGCGCGCAAGAGGGCAATACCGCCTTCTTCAAGCATGCGTTTTTGCTCGTTTTTGTCTGGGTTAGGTTCGTTGATGACGCTCAGTAATTTTTTAGCTTCTGAAAGACACTGTTGAACATATGCTTTTTGTGCTTCAACTACGCGTTCGATACGCGGCTTGAGCACATGAAATTCGTGTTCGTCTCCTTTTGGAGTCGGCCCAGCGATAATGAGCGGTGTTCTGGCGTCGTCAATAAGGACGGAGTCAACCTCATCGACAATGGCGAAGTGGTGCTTGCGTTGTACGATGTCGTCGACATGGCCCGCCATGTTATCGCGGAGGTAGTCAAAGCCAAATTCATTGTTGGTACCAAAGGTGATGTCGGCTAAATAGGCCTGACGACGGCTTTGCGAATTGGGTTGGTGCTTGTCAATGCAGTCTACGCGTAGGCCATGAAATTCATAGAGTGGGCCCATCCATTCGGCATCGCGTTTGGCAAGGTAATCGTTGACAGTAACGACGTGCACACCTTTACCAGCTAAAGCATTGAGGTAAACAGGAAGGGTTGCAACGAGTGTTTTACCTTCACCGGTTTGCATTTCAGCAATATTTCCGCGGTGTAATACAGCACCTCCCATTAATTGCACATCGTAGTGCACCATGGACCAATTGATACGGTTGCCCGCGGCCGTCCATTCGTTGTGCCAAATTGCGGTATCACCTTCAATGCTAATGCCGTCTCGTTTAGCAGCTAATTCTTTATCGAGGTCTGAGGCGCTCACTTTGAGTTGGCCATTTTCTGACCAACGACGCGCTGTTTCCTTAACAACGGCAAAGGCATCTGGTAAAATGACTAATAATTCTTCTTCAATGCGCTCATCGATGCGCTTTACAAGTTGATCTACTTGCTCATAGATTGCTTCTTTTTCTTCAAAAGGCGTTTGTAGATCAGCAGCTTGGCGCTCAAGTGCTTTGAGTTCGGCTTCTTGGGCTGAAATGGCTTCTTGAATTTGCAGTTGAAAACCGCGTGTTTTGTCACGAAGTTGGTCGTCTGAGTATTGTTTAACTTGCTCCCAGGCAGCGTTTGCTTTTTCTACGAAAGGCCAGTATTCTTTGCGGTCTTTAGCGTTTTTGTCTCCGAATATCGATTTGAGTAAATCCCCGATCATGTGTATGTTCAATTTAGCGAACTTCAAAATTAATGATTTCTATGGATTTTCGCCTCAAAATAAGCGCTATTTCAGCTATCTTTGTGGCATGCATGAATTAATAGTTATCCTCGATTTCGGTTCTCAATATACCCAACTGATTGCCAGAAGAATCCGTGAACTCAATGTATATTGTGAAATCCACCCTTGGAACAAGATTCCTGAACTAGGCCCTAATGTCAAAGGAGTCATCCTTTCAGGAAGTCCGTTTTCGGTCCGTGACCCAAAAGCACCAATGCCAGATCTTTCTGCCATTAAAGGAAAGTTGCCTTTGTTGGGCGTTTGTTTTGGCGCACAATATTTAGCGCATCATTTTGGAGGAGAGGTTTTGCCATCTAACACCAGAGAGTACGGTCGTGCTCATCTTAGCTACCTCGATCAGCAGCACATCCTTACCAAAGGAATGTCTCAGGGTTCGCAAGTTTGGATGTCTCATGGTGATACCATCAAGCATATCCCGGCAAATTATAAAATTATCTGCTCCACACACGACGTCGAAGTAGCTGGCTATGCCATTGAAGGCGAAACCACTTTCGGGATTCAATTCCACCCAGAAGTATACCATTCAACAGAAGGAAAAATATTACTCAAGAACTTTATCGTTGAAATTTGTGGTTGCAACTGCGACTGGACCCCAGACTCTTTCATTGAAGAAACTACGGGTCGTTTGCGTGCTCAATTAGGTCAAGATAAGGTTATTCTTGGTTTGTCTGGCGGTGTAGACTCATCGGTTGCAGCCGTGCTTTTACACAAAGCAATCGGCGCTAACTTACACTGTATTTTCGTAGACAACGGTTTATTGCGCAAAGATGAATTTGAACAAGTTTTAGCTTCTTACCAAGGCATGGGCCTTAATGTAAAAGGAGTAAATGCATCTGAAAGATTTTATAGCGCTTTAAAAGGGCTTACTGACCCTGAGCTCAAAAGAAAAGCCATCGGAAAAGTTTTTGTCGATGTCTTTGACGAAGAATCTAAATTGGTCGAAAACGCCAAATGGTTGGGTCAAGGCACCATTTATCCGGATGTCATTGAATCTGTTTCTGCAACCGGCGGGCCTTCTCAAACCATTAAATCTCACCATAACGTGGGTGGCTTACCTGACTACATGAAACTTCAAGTTGTAGAGCCTTTGCGTTTACTTTTCAAAGACGAAGTGCGCCGCATTGGTCGCTCCTTAGAAATTGACCAAAAAATACTCGGTCGTCATCCATTCCCAGGGCCAGGTTTAGGTATCCGAATTTTGGGTGAAGTTACCGCTGAAAAAGTTCGCATTTTACAAGAAGTGGACGCCATTTTTATCAATAGCCTCAAAGAAGACGGCCTCTATGACGACGTATGGCAAGCTGGTGCTATTTTCTTGCCAATTCAATCGGTTGGTGTCATGGGTGATGAACGCACCTATGAAAATGCAGTGGCCTTGCGCGCCGTGACCTCCACCGACGGCATGACTGCCGACTGGTGTCATTTACCGTATGAATTTTTAGCGAAGGTTTCTAACCGCATCATCAACCAAGTACGCGGCATTAATCGTGTTACTTACGATATCAGCTCGAAGCCACCAGCCACCATTGAATGGGAATAATATGACGCGTAGCCTTTTTTTATTAGTGCTTGTATTTTTTGCGCAACATCTCCATGCACAAAACTTACCCATTGTTATAAAAGAAGGTAAAAAATATTACCAATATGAAGTCAGTGCGGGTCAGACCCTCGGCGACCTCGAAGCTTTATTGCAATGCAGTACTGAAGAATTACTAGACCTCAATCCGGGTCT
>JBILTD010000155.1:0-4525 GCA_044371695.1 Crocinitomicaceae bacterium
AGTTTTCAAATTTGCGGTGACCAACATGGCCGATGTTTCAGCAGAAATCATGGAGCGCAATAACCTGACCAGTGACGACGTAAGTTGGCTGGTGCCACACCAAGCAAATTTGCGCATCATTGATGCAACAGCAAACCGCATGGGTCTGACCAAAGAAAAGGTCATGATCAATATTCAAAAATACGGCAATACAACTGCCGGAACACTTCCACTTTGCTTGTGGGATTACGAAAAACAACTTAAAAAAGGAGATATTTTAGTGCTTTCTGCCTTCGGTGGCGGATTTACTTGGGGTGCTATTTATTTGAAATGGGCCTACAATTCATAATTAATTTAACTTTGAAAAAATTATAGTCATGAATCTAGAAGAGATCAAAGACCTTATCAAATTAGTATCGAAATCAGGTCTCGGTAAAGTAGAAATTGAAAGAGAAGGTTTTCGCATTTCAATTAAAGGAAGCCAATCTGAACAAGTATTAGTTCAAGCTGCACCTGTTATGGCTGCTCCAGCGCCTATCGCTGCTGCACCAGTTGCTGCACCAAGTAGTACAGGAGATGCTGCACCAGTTGCCGCTTCAGATGACAGCAAATACATCACCGTTAAATCACCAATGATTGGTACTTTCTACAGAACACCAGGTCCTGACAAGGATGCCTTTGTTAATGTAGGCGACAGCATTCAGCCAGGCATGAAATTATGTATCATTGAAGCAATGAAAACTTTCAATGAAATTGAGTCAGAAGTTTCTGGTAAAATTGTTAAAGTACTCGTGGACAACGCAAGTCCTGTAGATTACGACCAACCATTATTCTTGGTTGATCCAGCTTAAAAACAGCACTATGTTTAAGAAAATTTTGATCGCCAACCGCGGTGAAATCGCGTTGCGCGTTATTCGTACTTGCAAAGAAATGGGCATCAAAACAGTGGCAGTTTACTCTACCGCTGATAAAGACAGCCTTCCTGTTCGCTTTGCTGATGAAGCCGTTTGTATTGGTCCGCCTGTGAGCTCACAGTCTTACCTTAGCATTCCAAATATCATTGCAGCAGCAGAAATTACAAACGCCGACGCCATTCACCCTGGCTATGGTTTCCTTTCTGAAAATGAAAAGTTTTCAAAGGTTTGCCAAGAACACGGCATCAAGTTTATTGGTGCCTTGCCAGAGCAAATTGCTGGTATGGGAGACAAAGCTACTGCAAAAGCAACCATGATTGCTGCAGGCGTGCCTTGTATTCCGGGTTCAAAAGGCTTGCTCAAAGACCTCGATGACGCTTTTGTTACGGCAGAAAAAATCAAATATCCGGTCATACTTAAAGCTACCGCAGGTGGTGGTGGAAAAGGGATGCGTATTGTCTGGAAAAAAGACGAAATGGAAGCCGCTTGGGATTCTGCGCGTCAAGAAGCCGGAGCCGCTTTCGGAAACGACGGTATCTACATGGAGAAATTCATTGAGGAACCCCGCCACATTGAAATCCAAATTGCTGGTGACCAATACGGAAATGCCTGCCATCTTTCAGAACGCGATTGCTCTATTCAGCGTCGCCATCAAAAATTAGTAGAAGAAACGCCTTCACCGTTTATGACCGACGAACTTCGCGAACGCATGGGTGAAGCCGCTATTAAAGCTGCCAAAGCTGTTAAATACGAAGGCGTTGGAACCGTCGAATTCTTGGTAGACAAAAACCGCGACTTCTACTTTATGGAAATGAATACGCGTATTCAAGTAGAGCACACCATTACCGAAGAAGTCATCAACTTTGACCTCATCAAAGAGCAAATCAAAATTGCAGCCGGTGAAAAAATTTCCGGTAAAAATTACTACCCGACCATGCACGCCATTCAGTGCCGAATCAATGCTGAGGATCCTTACGCTGACTTTCGTCCAAGCCCAGGAAAAATCACAGATTACCATTGCCCAGGTGGGCACGGTGTTCGCATCGATGCGCATGTTTACGCTGGCTACTCTATTCCGCCACATTATGACTCCATGATTTCCAAACTGATTGTGGTTGCTCAAACCCGAGAAGAAGCGATTCTTAAAATGAAAAGAGCCCTCAGTGAATACGTTATCGGAGGCGTCAAAACCACCATTCCATTCCATCAAAAACTCATGGAAAATCCGGACTTCAACGCCGGTAATTTTACCACCAAGTTTATGGAAACATTTGAATATTAAAATTAAGGCTTCTTCGGAAGCCTTTTTTTTGGATTAAAGGCAACCCCGCACTAGAATTTCCGTTCTTGATTTGCTATCTTTAGCACCACTAAACCTGTACTACATCTAATCATGCGTTATTGCTTAGCGTTTGTCGTATTTATTTTGCTCTTGAGTCAAAACTTAAGTGCGCAATACTGCACACCCCCAACTAGTACAACGGCCATAACGCCAACAACCACAACTCAATTTACAGCGACCTTTCCTGCTGGCACTGCTCCTGTTTTTACCTTTACAGCTACGGCTGGTTGTACCTATACTTTTGCAACTTGTGGCCTAAGTAGCGTGGATACCTATCTAAGAATTTATAATGCCGCTGGTGCACTTGTTCAAGGCTGGGACGACCAATGTGGTTTTTTACAAACCAACGCTGTTTGGCTTTGCAATACAAGCGGCCCATATAGCATTCAACTTTCACAGTTCTTTTGTAATCCACTTTATGGTCCCGCCACTGTATCTTATTCTACTACCTGTCCTACAACCTCATGTACCAACCCAGTTGTAAATGCAGGCAACGACCTTGTTTTGTGCGCCGGTAGCTCTGTACAATTGGCAGGCCTTGCCTCAATTGGAAGCGGTTCTGGAAGCACTGCACCACTTACTTTTTCTTGGACTCCAGCAGCAACCTTGAGTGCAAATAATGTTTTAAACCCTATTGCTAGTCCTACAACGACTACAACCTACACCTTGACAGCAACACAAGGAAGCTGTACAAGTCAAGATCAAGTGGTGGTAACTGTCAACCCTACACCTACGATTTCTGGTACAGCACAATCATTTTGTCCAGGATCTGCAGTCACACTTAGTGCAACGGCTACCCCTGCAAATGGTACTTTCTTATGGACTCCTGGGGGTCAAACAACAAATTCAATTACTGTTAACCCTACTGCTACAACAACTTACAACGTTCAATATTCTACGCTTGCAGGTTGTAGCTCTAACACCACTGTTACTGCTACACAAATAAACGGCATCGACTGGGCAAATACGCAATGGCCCGGAACTAGCAATATTTGCGATGGTCAAAGTGTTACAATTTACGGTCAAGTTTTTGAGGCAGGCCTCACCGAAGCTGCCGGGCAAGGAGCCGGAATAACTGTTCAGTACGGCTTAAGTACTACCAATACGAATCCGTCTACCTGGCCTGCTAGTGCCTGGACAACCGCGAGCTTTAATTCTTTGGCAAGTGGTAACCCAAACAATGACGAATATATGGGTACACTATCCAATTTAAGTCCTGGCACCTACTACTACGCTTTCAGCTATACCTACAACGGCTGTACAGTTTATGGTGGCTATAATGCTAGTGGGGGTGGATTTTGGAACGGCACCTCAAATGTCAATGGTGAAATCATTGTCAATGCGAACATTACGCCAACTTTTTCGCCAGTTGCTGCTATTTGCGCAGGAAGCACCTTTCCTGTGCTCCCAACGTCTTCAACTAACGGCATCAATGGAACTTGGTCACCAGCACCGAATAATTTACAAACCACTACCTACACTTTTACACCTAATGTTGGTCTATGTGCACTACCAACAACTTTAACAGTTGCGGTAAATGCCTTGCCAACCATAAGTATCATCAATGCGTCAGGCTCTAACATTTTAAATTGTACGCAAACCAGTATTTCATTGAATGCCGTAGGTACAGGAAGCTTTGCATGGGCAAATGGTGTTATCCCTATTTCAACCGGATCGTCTATAAATGTCACTACTGCAGGCACCTATACAGTCGGAATTCTTGACCAAAATGGCTGTACAACTAGCACGAGTCTGGTGATTACGCAAGATATAACTGCGCCCGTTGCAGTTATTACAAACAACACAAATACAAGTGTTCTTACTTGCAGTACAACAAGTATCAGTCTGGCCGGTGCAGGTGGTACTTCATTTACGTGGTCCAATGGCAGCAGCAATTTTGCAAGCACTAGTTCAGTTTCAATTTCAAACCCTGGAACTTACACGCTCTCTACAACTGGTGCAAATGGCTGTATTGATACAGAAATCATTAATATCACTCAAAATATTACCCCACCGGTTGCTGGCATGAGCAGTAGCGTGGCCAGTAATACACTCAATTGCAACTCACCAAGTATCACCCTAACAGCAAGTGGTGGTGTGAGTTATAGTTGGGCCAACGGATCCACAATCCTGGGTACATCAAATAGCATCAACGTAACTTCTGCCGCGACCTACACGCTTACTGCTACAGGTGCCAATGGTTGTACAGATACAGAGAACATTACCATAACTTCTCAAGGCAATACTATTCCGAGCTTTAACCCTATTGCACCAATTTGTGCCGGTGGCT
>JBILTD010000024.1:0-13920 GCA_044371695.1 Crocinitomicaceae bacterium
TCAAGCGCCCTGTTGCAGTTACCGTTTGCATAAAATTTGAGTGAATGCGCCCATCGATGCGGTCACACAAAGTTGGAAGCGGGTCCACATAAGTGCTTTTTAATTTGCGCAATTGGCGATACTCAAGAATCATCGGAATGATCGGATGATCGTGCTCATGTTTTTGAAGAATGTCTTCAGAGGTGGCATATTGACCCGTTTTGGTTTTCTTAGCCTTACTTGATATTTTCAGTTTTTCAAACAAGATTTCACCTAATTGTTTTGGTGAATCAATATTAAAATTTTCACCGGCTGCATCAAGAATTTCTTGATCGAGTTCCGTGATGCGCGAGTCTAGTTCTTTTGAAAATTGGTCTAGGGCGGCTGTATCAATGGCGATTCCTTCTTGTTCGATGTCTTTCAACACCTGTACAAGCGGCATTTCCATGTCATAAAACAAATGATAAAGGTGCGGTTTTTGAATTTCCGGCTCTAATAATTGTTTCAATTGAAAAGTGATGTCGGCATCTTCACAAGCGTAGTCGGCAATTTCTTCCGGGCGTAAGTCAGCCATGTTACCTTGATTCTTGCCCTTCTTTCCAATCAAGGTTTCAATGGAGATCGGCTGGTAATTGAGGTAATACGTTGCCAAGAAATCCATGCCTTGTTTGGATTCAGGGTTGATCAAATACTGCGCAATCATGGTGTCAAAAACCGGGCCTTCAATGTGCAAGCCATAACGATGCAATACTTTGAGGTCGTATTTCATGTTATGGGCTATTTTCTCAATTGAAATATCTAGAAAAACCGGTGCAAATTCATGTAAAATGGCTTTTGCCGCCTCGAAGTCCTGCGGAACCGCTACATAAAACGCTTCTCTTTCTTTATAGGAAAAAGAAAAGCCCACTAAATCGGCATGCAAGGCATCAATATCGGTGGTTTCGGTATCAAAACATACCGAACTTTGAGTCAACAAAAGTTCCAGCAATTCTTTTCTTTCTTCAGGTGAAGAAATTAAATGATAGCTTGGTTTTTCTGTGGCAATTGTTTTGTAGCCTGCGGTTGGGCTGCTTTGTTGCGGTTCAAGCATGCTTTGCACTCCAAATAAATCGAGTTGAGATTCGGCTGTATTGGTTGAACAAGCTTGAGTAACTACAATTTCTTCACCTATAATTCTTTTAGCGAGGGTTCTGAACTCAAGTTCTGTGAAAATGTCTTTGACTGCTTCGTTGTCTACAGGACAAACCTTGAGGTCAGCTTCGTCAAATTCGACTGGCACATCCCGAATAATGGTGGCCAACATTTTTGACATCAGGCCCTGCTCTTGAAAATTCTCGACGTTTTCTTTCTGTTTGCCCTTTAGGTCTTGAACATTGGCGAACAAATTTTCCATCGAACCATACTTAGCTACAAGCACCTTAGCTGTTTTTTCTCCAATGCCAGGAATACCAGGAATGTTGTCTGAAGCATCTCCCCACAAACCTAAAATATCAATGACTTGAGTCGGGTCTTCTACCTCAAACTTTTCTTTGACTTCTTTAATGCCTAAAATTTCTGGTGGATTACCTCCTCTTCCGGGCTTGTAAATAAATGTTTGTGGACTGACCAACTGTGCGTAGTCTTTGTCTGGGGTCATCATGTAGGTAATGAAGCCATGTTTTTCAGCCATCAAAGCAACTGTACCAATCACGTCATCTGCTTCATAACCAGCTACTTCCAAAATCGGAATATTAAAGGCCTTTACTATTTGCTTGATCGGGTGAATCATGGAGCGAATATCCTCTGGCATTTCTTCGCGGTGCGCCTTATAGTCGGTAAACTCCTCTTGTCTTTGGGTAGAACCACCCGGCGGATCAAAAACAACGGCAATATGGGTGGGCTGCTCGGTTTTTAGAACATCGATGAGCACATTTGTAAAACCAAAAGCCGCAGATGTGTTTTCGCCTTTCGAGTTCACTCTTGGGTTTTTTGCAAAAGCAAAATAAGCCCTGTAAATCAAGGCGTAGGCATCAAGCAAAAACAGTTTTTTGGGTGCGGCGGGTGTAAGCATTAGAAAATAGGGAGATTGGGAATAAACTGTTGGGGTTGAATATTGGCTTCTTTAGATATAGGCACTGTTTTATAAATAAAAAAGACACCCACTTTTGGATAACCGCTTATTTTGGTTAAAACTTCTGGTTTTTTTGCAGACTTGTAAAGCGTGGTCATGAAGCCTGGCTCTGGTATCAAGCGCAGCGGCACTTGCAATTCAGTTTCCTTGTGGGCTTTAAGCTTAACTGCTTGATCCAGGTAAAGTGTTCCGATTTTTTGTTGATCTACAAAAATCTCAAAAGAACCTGGCTTCATTTTAACAGGAACAAATAATTTGTTTTGGACATGAAACCCTGCCTTAAATTCGACTACTTGACCAGTAAATTGCTTGATTTGCGAACCGTCGTAACTCACTAGTTCTATTGGTTCTTCAAGACTTGCGCAAGAAAACAAGACAAAACCTAGCGCAATAAATAGGCACTTATTAAACATCTTTATTGCTGACTAAAATTTTTGAAAAAATACGGAATGGTTTCAATGCCTTTGTAGAAATTGAATAAACCATAATGTTCGTTCGGGCTATGAATGGCATCACTGTCAAGGCCAAAGCCCATCAAAATTGTTTTTAAACCTAATTCTTTCTCGAACATGGCAATAATTGGAATGCTGCCGCCACTGCGTACAGGAATTGGTCTTTTACCAAAAGTTTTTTCATAGGCGCGCGCAGCGGCATCATAAGCAAAAGAGTCCGTAGGGGTTACAACTGGTTCTCCGCCATGATGAGGCAATACTTTTACACGAACGCTATTTGGTGCCGTTTTTTCGAAATGGTCTTGGAACAATCTTGTGATCTCTTCCGGGTCTTGATCCGGTACAAGACGCATTGAAATTTTTGCAAATGCCTTGGAGGCAATAACGGTCTTGGCGCCCTCTCCGGTGTAACCGCCCCAAATGCCATTGACATCAAGAGTTGGTCGGATAGACCCCCGTTCCATTGTGCTGTATCCGGCTTCACCGTGTGTTGCTTTTAGGTCAAGGGCTTTGCAATAGGCCGCTTCTGAATACGGAGCTTTGGCCATTTCTGCGCGGTCTTCTGGTGTGAGCTCTTGCACCTTGTCGTAAAAACCAGGTATAGTAATATGGTTGTTTTCATCGTGGAGACTCGCAATCATTTGCGTCAAGATATTGATCGGATTTGCAACACAACCCCCATACAAACCAGAATGCAAATCTCGGTTCGGGCCAGTGACTTCAACTTCAACATAGCTGAGGCCACGCAACCCTGTGGTTATTGAAGGTACATCGTTAGCCAACATGCCTGTATCTGAAACTAAAATGATGTCGGCTTTTAATTTTGCCTTATTTTCTTTGACAAAAATAGCAAGGTTCGGGCTGCCTATTTCTTCCTCGCCTTCAATCATGAGTTTGACATTACATGGAAGCTCTTGACTTTTTAACATAGCTTCCAATGCCTTAACATGCATAAAAAATTGCCCCTTGTCGTCACAAGCGCCTCTGGCAAAAATGGCGCCTTCCGGGTGTATTTCGGTTGTTTTAATGACTGGCTCAAACGCAGGGCTGTGCCACAACTCGAGTGGGTCAGCTGGCTGCACATCATAATGACCATATACTAAAACTGTTGGAAGGGCTGAGTCGATGATTTTTTCAGCGTAAACAATCGGGTGCCCTGCCGTAGGATAAATCGCTACCTCATCAAGGCCTATTTGCTTAAAATGTGTAGCTAAATGTTCTGCACATGCTTTGACGTCATTTTGAAAAGCGGGGTCGGCTGAAACTGAGGGAATGCGGAGTAAATCGAAGAGTTCGGCCACAAATTTTTCTTTGTTTTGGCCAATAAATTGTTGTGTCTTTTCCATAATAATTCAATGTATCAAAGTTGCGAAAAATCGCCGTGTTTTGCTACGTCGTTGATTATATTAATTTTGTATTGCAACTAATTTGACAAAATTAACGTCTAACCGACAACTTGCGCTTATGAAACACTTACTACAACTCCTCATGTTATGCTCATTTGGTGTGGCTTTTGCCCAGCCAATTTCAGTAGCAACTACACAAACTCCACAACAATTAGTGGACAACGTCTTGCTCGGATTTGGTGTAACCGCTTTCAATGTAACCATTAACGGAAACCCAGCTTTAGCCAATACGCCTCAAGGAAATGTGGGTTATTTTACCAATACAAACCCTTTGTTTCCTATCAACAACGGTCTAATTTTAACGACCGGAAATGCCTCAGCTGCGGTAGGGCCAAACAGCGGAACAAGCTTTACAAATAATAACCCTCCAACATCATCTGTATCTACAGACCCACATCTGAATGACATCGCAGCGGGTAGTGTAACAAATGGGGTTGTCTTAGAATTTGACTTTATTCCTTCAGGAGACACGCTCGTGTTTAACTACATGTTTGGCTCTGACGAATACCCTGAATTCTCACCATCCTCATTCAATGATGCGTTTGGACTTTTTCTTTGGGGCCCTGGAATTACAGGCCCTTACACGCTTGCTGGCTACCCGAACGGCGGAACCAATATCGCCACTATTCCGGGTGGCATTCCGGTTACTATCAATAATGTAGGTGATGTCAACAATACACAATATTATGTTTTCAATGAGAACGCCTCAACGCTTACTTATGGTGATGCGATTCAATACGACGGAACAACCGTTTTGTTAACTGCTGCTGCGAGTGTTCAATGCAACCAACTATATCACATCAAGCTAGCAATTTCAAATGTAGGTGACCAATCTTATGATTCTGGCGTGTTCCTAGAAGCGGGTTCATTTAGCTCTGCCGCGGTTGATGTGGCAGTTGCAACTGTTTCAGGAGATACAACCATTATTGAGGGCTGTACTTACGCTGACTTCATTTTTACCCGTCCTCCAGGACAAGTAAACGACACTTTAATTATCAACTACACCATTGGTGGTGTGGCTCAACAAGGCATTGACTACAACACCCTGCCTAACCCTATTACCTTCTTACCGGGTGAAGACACCGTTATCATCAACCTAACACCTACGCAAGATGGTATCAACGAAGGTTTTGAATCTGTTGTGATTACTGTTCAATTGATCAACCCTTGCGGTGACACCATTACCTCGTCCGGAA
Source organism: Crocinitomicaceae bacterium (assembly GCA_044371695.1). Lineage (GTDB taxonomy): Bacteria > Bacteroidota > Bacteroidia > Flavobacteriales_D > Crocinitomicaceae > UBA952. The sequence goes on from JBILTD010000024.1 coordinate 5,144, forward strand.
CCATCTATATTGGTGAGGGACCCATCATTAATATTAGCGGCAATAACCCAACTGTGTTTTGCGCAACAGATAGTGTTTGGCTAGCCGCTAGTGCGTCCGGTGGATATGCACCATATGACTATTCTTGGCAAAACCTTGTCGGAACGCCGCTGGGCACCAACGATTCCATTTCGGTTGGTATTAGTCAGAATGGAACCATGTATTATTTAGTAACCGCAACTGACAACTGTAACTTTACCCAAACTGACACCGTGACTATCACGATGAATCAAACATTAGCCATTGATACTATTTACATTGGGCCTTCAACCTGTGTACCAACTGGCTACGTTTCAGTTCAGGCATCTGGTCTTCAAGGAGTTCCGCAATACACCTGGACAGGCCCGGGCCCGAACGGATTTATTGACGCTTCTGTTTGGCAAAACATTCCGTCCGGCTGGTATTACATTACCGTTGAAGACAACGTGTGTTCGGTATCTGATAGTGCCTTTGTTGACCTTTTAGACCCACCTGTAGCTCAATTCAGCGCATCAGTAACTGAAGGCTGTGACCCCGTCAACGTCACGTTTACCAACACTAGTCAGAATGCACAAACCTATGCATGGGATTTTGGAAACGGACAAACTTCAAATTCAGCTGGCCCAGTTAGCATGTCTTATGATGCGTCTCAAAGCTCATATGTGGTAACACTCACGGCACTGCAGGGTGCACAATGTACTGATCTAACTAGTACTACAATCACAGTGTTTATTTGCGGTTGTACAAACCCAGAAGCAACAAATTACAACTCGCTTGCAATTGTAGATGACGGAAGCTGTATTGTTCCGGTGCCAGAAATTGTAGCCCCAAATATTTTCACTCCAAATCCAGACAATCAGAACGCAGTATTCTTATTGAACACGAAATATGTTAAAAGCCTGCAATTAACTATTCTCAACAGATGGGGTAATGTGGTTTATGAAGGAAGCTCTCAGGATGTAACTATTGATAATCCGGCATGGGATGGTACGATTGACGGCCAACAACTAGCAACAGAGGGTATTTATTTCTACACCTATATTGCCACTGGTATTAGCGGACAAGAAGTGAAGGGACACGGTTTCTTGCACTTAGCTAAATAAAAAACTAAAAAGGGGGTCTCGACCCCCTTTTTTTATGAAGCAACATATGTACATTTGTTGCTAGAAATGAAGCAAAATAAAATCTTCTGGGTTACTTTGGGGTTAGCGCTTAGCGGCATAATTCTCTATTTTGCGTTGTCAAAAAACCACAAGATCAATGGACCGGTTGTTTACGGAGGAACGCTTCGTTTCAGCAGTATTGAAAATTTTCCAAAGCTATTTCCTCTTTCTTCTAATACACTTGATTACCACCGTGTTCAGCAGTTAGTTTTTGAGCCAGTGCTTCTGGCTTCAAACAACAGTAAGGGCTGGGATTACAACTTAGCAAAAAACATCAAGGTTTCTGCTGATAAAAAAAAGATAACCGTCGAACTAAGAAAGCAGATATTTTTTACGGACGATGCTTGCTTCCGTTTTGAATCTCAAGAACTCACCGCAGCGGATTTAGCATTTACACTCAGCTATGCCTGCTCTTCACAGCCCTTTAACCAACAAAGTCATTTATTGATCGACCTCATTCAAGGGGCTGAAGCGTTTTACAAAGGAAACTATTCTCCTTTTGAAAAAATAGTCAGCGGCATTAAAGTGTTGAATCGTTATTCACTGAGTATTCAGCTCACCGGACCCTACAATCACTTTCTTCCTTTGTTGTCTAATAATGGTTTAGGCTTATTGAGCCACAAAGCGGGTGCCTATTACAAAGAAAGATTGATTGACCACCCTGTAGGAACCGGGGCCTTTTATCTCGATTCCAAGGAAAAAACCAAACTTCTTTTCAAGCGCAACACCGAATATTGGAAAAAAGACAAATTTGGAAACCAGCTTCCTTATTTAGAAGAGGTTGAAGTATATACTGGTGTTTCAAGCTCGGTGGAACATCGTCTTTTCTCAGAAAATCGCAGTGAGTTGTTATTTGATTTACCTGTCAATCAACTACCTAAGGCATTTGGCACCCTACAAGATGCCCAACAGGGGAAAAACCCCTTACACGAAGTTTATATAAAGCCGTCCTCTAAAATACACTATCTCTATTTTAATGCGATGCGAGGGCCATTGCAAAATAAGTTGGTCAGAAAAGCAATTAGTCTTGCAATAGATCCTAGGTCTATCTGCGCCAATGATCTAAAAGGAGAAGGAAGCCCAATGATTGGTCATTATATTCCTGAAAGAAAAGCGTATCGTAATGAGTTGTTGTTTTCCAAGCAAAATGAACTATTGCAAAAAAACCAAACGGATAAAAACAAAGAAGCTAGAGCGTATTTAGTCCGTGCAGGGTATTCCACACCTAAGATGTTTCCTGTTCTTTCTTTAGCTGTTGGAGGGCCCAAAAACTCTGTTGCAGCTGCGTGGTGTCGGGCTGTCCAACAAATGCTCCTAACTAATTTAGGAATTAGACTCAAATTAATTTACAATAGCAGCGTCGGCGAAAACCTTTATAACACCGGCATTGACATCTGGCGGGGTGGATGGGTAGGTGATTATCCGGGTGAAGAATCTTATCTGAGACTTTTTTATAGTGGTGCTCAGAAGCCTTTGTTTTATAAAAACACAAAAGTTGACCAGTATTATTTAGCTTCAATTTTTGCAAATGATCAAAGCCCGAAGCACAAATTGTCTCAAAAAATCTGCGAAAGTGAAATCATGAATGATTATGCCTTGATTCCGATTTATACTGAAGATTTTTTTGTGCTCAACAAGTTGTCTGTCAGGGGTTTTGAACTTTCTGAATCTGGAATTGTAGACTTCTCAAAAATCTATTTAAAGCCCATTTAAGGCGTCTACTTTTGGGTTTTTACCCTTTTTGAAGAACCTCATCAACCCAGGCTTTCCCCCAGTTTTCATACTCATCTTGAGACCACAACGCTGGATAAAATATGCGTTTTTGAAAACGCGGAGGCAGGTACTTTTGCCAGTTGGTTCCGCCGGTGGCAGCAACATCTTGATCTTTTCTTGCCAAGTATCTTACCGCTGATTTATAGTGTGCAAGAGGCCAATTGATATTGACATTAATGTCGTTTTGACGCAACGCGTTTTTTACCTGTTCGTCTGCCTGATCTTCAGCGGGAAGTCTTAAGTAAACTTGCCATAGATTTTTGTCTTTGCATTTTTCACCAAGGGCAATGAATTGATCTTTGTATTTCTCTTCAAATTGGATGAGCGTAAGGGTTTTTTTGCCTGTTGCAACTTCGGTAGCGCCTGCTTTCCAATAAATGTGTTCAAATAACTTTTCAATCGTATTTTCAGCCCTCAACTCTTCGCGCTTATCTTTTGCAACAAGATTGATAAAATCTGTGCTGAAAATCTCAATCTCACGGTATTGTGCTGACTGAAAACCTGATGCGGGTAAGAGACTCATTCTGAATTTTAGGAACTCATCTCGGTCCATGCCGTCAATCATGATTTCAAAACTTTTGACCAGCGCATCAAAATAACGGTTGATACGACCCACACGATCAACAAAGTGTGCTTTTGTTAGTGCTTGAATTTTTCCAAGTGCTTCGAACTCACGTAATGCTAATTTGAAATAGAGCTCGGTAATTTGATGATACATGATAAAGACCACCTCGTCTGGAAAAGAAGTCTTTGGCTTTTGAAGACTCAAAAGCGTATCGAGTTGGATGTAATCCCAGTAAGTGGTAACATCAGCGTATAGCAGGCCTTCTAGATAAGCATTGAAATCTTCTCCAAGTGCCGCATATTTTTCATGAAGTAAGGAAAGTTTCTCTTTGAGTTCTGGTGTTATTTCCATGATAGCGATGTTGAATTTGATGCTTCGAAATTAAGGAATTTTAAAATGCCAAAATTGGGCATAAAAAAAGCGCCTAATGGCGCTTTCGGTTCAATGAAATAATGTTATTTCGATTTTTCGTCAAAGATTCGTTTTGGGCGAAGCTGTTCGAAAAGACCTAGGGTCAACCAATAAGGTAGGATGAAACCTAATAAAAAGAACAACATCCAAAAGGCCATTCCGCCGATTAAAAGAAACATTACAATACCGAAAGTGCTCATCTTCTATTATTTTTGCAGTTGAAAACAGTTCAAAATTACACAAATTAATTTATAAACAAGAAAAAATGGAATTCCGCATCGAAAAAGACACAATGGGCGAAGTAAAAGTACCGGCTCATCGCTATTGGGGCGCTCAGACCGAACGCTCGCGCAATAACTTTAAAATCGGTCCGGAAGGATCCATGCCTATTGAAATTATTCATGCCTTTGCCTACCTTAAAAAAGCCGCGGCACACGCCAACCACGACCTTGGTGTACTTCCTGTTGAAAAACGAGACTTGATCTCTAAAGTTTGTGACGAGATTTTAACAGGTCAACACAATGATGAATTTCCGTTGGTCATTTGGCAAACCGGTTCCGGAACACAATCTAACATGAATTGTAATGAAGTAATTGCGAATCGCGGACACGTTATTCAGGGCGGAACTTTATTAGACGAACAAAAGGCACTCAACCCAAACGACGACGTTAACAAATCTCAAAGTTCTAACGATACCTACCCTACTGCCATGCACATTGCTGCTTACAAAATGACAGTAGAAACAACGCTTCCTGGCCTTTTACACTTGCGTGGAGTTCTGCAAGGAAAAGTTGAACAATTTAAAGATGTTGTAAAAACTGGCCGCACCCACTTTATGGATGCAACTCCCCTCACGCTTGGTCAGGAGTTTAGCGGCTACGTTGCCCAAATTGACAACTCTGTGCGCACAATTAACAATGCGCTTGTTGCTGTAGCAGAATTGGCGCTTGGCGGAACTGCTGTTGGTACTGGTCTTAACACACCAAAAGGATACGATGTTTTGGTCGCTAAAAAAATTGCTGACTTCACAGGCCTACCATTTATTACAGCCGCCAATAAATTTGAAGCGTTAGCCGCACACGATGCAATGGTTGAATTGTCTGGCGCGCTAAAAAGAGCCGCCGTGGCACTCATGAAAATTGCTAACGACATCCGTATGCTTTCATCAGGCCCTCGTTGCGGAATTGGTGAAATCATCATCCCAGACAACGAACCAGGATCTTCAATCATGCCGGGAAAAGTCAACCCGACACAACCTGAAGCATTAACCATGGTGTGCGCTCAAGTAATGGGTAATGATGTTACGGTAAGCGTAGCTGGTTCTAACGGACACTTTGAACTGAATGTTTTCAAACCAGTCATAGCTGCAAATGTATTGCAATCGGCACGCCTTATTGGTGACGCTTGTGTATCGTTTGCTGATAATTGTGCTGTGGGTATTGAAGCCAACTTACCAGTTGTGAAACAGCACCTCGATAACTCACTCATGTTAGTTACAGCGCTTAATACAAAAATTGGTTACTACAAAGCAGCTGAAATTGCTAAATATGCGCACAAAAACGGCACCACTCTAAAAGAGGCTGCGGTGGGTCTTGGTCATGTTAGCGCAGAAGAATACGATCAAATTGTAGATCCGTCAAAAATGATTGGTTCAATGGATTAATTTTTGGGAAATATTGAGAAGATTAAGCCCAAGCAGAGCATAATATTCATTAATTTTGTGCATAAATAATTCTCATGTCAAAAATTAAAGTAGCCAACCCAGTAGTAGAACTTGACGGCGATGAAATGACCCGAATCATATGGAAATTCATCAAAGACAAACTCATTTTACCTTATCTAGACCTAGACATCAAATACTATGATTTAGGGATTGAAAAGCGCGATGAAACCAACGATCAAATTACAATTGATGCTGCTGAGGCTATAAAGAAATATAAAGTGGGTATCAAGTGTGCTACTATCACACCTGATGAAGCCCGCGTTCAAGAGTTCAACCTCAAATCAATGTGGAAGTCTCCAAACGGGACCATCCGTAATATTTTAGATGGAACTGTTTTTCGCGAGCCTATCGTCATGCAAAATGTGCCGCGCTTAGTTACCAACTGGACTGCCCCTATCATTGTGGGTCGTCATGCTTTCGGTGATCAATATCGCGCTACTGACGCTGTTTTCAAAGGGAAGGGAAAATTAACCATGACATTCACGCCAGAAGATGGCGGCGAGACCCAAACTTTTGAAGTTTACAACTTTAAAGGAGATGGTGTTGGTATGGCAATGTACAACACCGATGAGTCTATTGCTGGTTTTGCCAGAAGCTGTTTCAATATGGCCCTAACAAAAAAATGGCCTTTATATCTTTCTACTAAAAACACCATTCTCAAAAAATACGATGGTCGTTTCAAAGATATTTTTGAAGAAATCTATCAAGCTGAATTCAAAGCACAATTTGAAGCAGCAGGCATCGTTTATGAGCACCGCCTTATCGATGACATGGTGGCCTCTGCTCTTAAGTGGAATGGAAATTTTGTTTGGGCTTGTAAAAATTATGACGGAGACGTTCAGTCTGATACCGTTGCGCAAGGTTTTGGTTCTTTGGGCCTCATGACCTCTGTATTAATTACCCCAGACGGGCAAATCATGGAATCTGAAGCCGCACACGGTACAGTTACACGTCACTACCGTGATCACCAAGCTGGAAAAAAGACTTCTACAAACCCAATTGCTTCTATTTTTGCCTGGACTCGTGGTTTGGCGTTCAGAGGAAAACTAGATGGCAACCAAGAACTCATTGAATTCTGTAATGAACTTGAGCGCGTTTGTATTGAAACCGTAGAAAGCGGCATCATGACCAAGGACCTTGCGGTTTGTATCCACGGGAACAAAGTCAACCACGGCGAACACTATGTGTACACCGAAGAGTTTTTAGATGCACTCGACAGAGGCTTGCAAGCAAAAATGAATTAAATTAGAGGGGCTTAAGCCCCTTTTTTATGCGCTTACTTTTTATACTTCTGATCTGTTCTGTTTGTTTCGGGCAAAACACTCCTATTCATGAATTCGAAAAAGGCTTGCCATCTTCATGGTTAGGACGCTATGAAGGTCAAATGGAAATATATAGCCCTACTGGGTTGCAACAACTTGTTGGGGTCCAATTAGATATTCAAATAATGGACCGAGAAAACTATTGGACCTATAATATGTCTTATCTGAGTCCGCAGGGAGATGTGCTCAGCACAAAGGCCTATCATATTGTTTATGATGAAACCAAAAAGAAGCTCTGGATGGACGAAGGCGACAGCTTACTCATCGAAATGACGCGCATGGGCAACTGCTTGTTTGATCATTATGAACTCAGTGGTATGTTCTTTAATTCATCGCTTTGTAAACAAGATTCAAACTTGGTTTTTGAAATTAGCGGCGGTCAAAAGAAAGCTGCTTATACAAGTCCTTTTATTGAAGAAGCGGAAGGTGTCGTTGAATCAATGCGGGTAAATTTTTTACAAAGGGCCGTGCTCAAACCTGTCAAATGAAGCAGCTGCTCTTTATTTTTTTTCTACTTTTTCTACTCGGCGCTTGTAAACAAATACAGGTTCCAACTCCGGTGCTTAATCCAGAAAGTTTAAAAAACGAACTTAACACATTAGCGCCATCATTTATACATATATCAACTGAAATGGCGCTTCATCCTTATTTAAAAGAGGCTGAAAACTCATTAGATGTTAAGTTTAGTGGTGAAGAAAAACAATGCGAGGGAATCAGTTATAAATACAATTTTGAACGCGAACCGCTGTATTTTGAATTCAAGGACAACACCATTAGTTACCAAATAGATGGGCGCTTTGACCTAAGCTTAGCTTACTGTCCTAGTTGTCATGAATTATTTGGAGAACCATCCTGTGTTATTCCAAGAATTTACGCATCTTGTGGCGTTGGCGAGCCAAAAAGAAGGGTTGAAATCAAGTACGAAAGTAAGGTTAGTATCGGAGCAGATTTTAAACTAAATTCCCAAACAAAACTGGAGAATTTCAAGCTCATTGATCCTTGTAAAATCACCGTATTTCAATATAACGCCACAGAAACAATTGAAAAAGAGGTCCGCAAATCGCTTGTAGACCTAGAAAAAGAGATTGATAAACAATTAGAAAGCGCGCCGGTTCGTCAAACTGTAAAAGAGGTCTGGACTAGTTTACAGGATTCTATTTTGGTTGAACCATACGGTTATTTCTATTTACGCCCAAGTGCTATTGGTATTTCCAATTTAAGATTAGACAACAATGGCAAGCGGGCGTTTTTCTTAACACAGATTACTGCAAACCCTGTTTTTTCAACAAATTCACTATCATTACCTCCAATTGCACTACCTAAGAACACGCCCCTACCGAAAGAAAACGAAGAAAGTACGATACACTTAAGGAGTGTTGCTTTTTATGATTCGATTAATAATATTTTGAAACGACAGCTAGGGGATCAAAAAATCGAAATCACTAAAAAACGCATCATTAACTTGGATAAAATAGAGGTCTTAGGACCACGGAATGAACAACTGGTCATTTCAGTGGATTTTTCAGGAACAAAAAAAGGCCGGCTCTTTTTGATTGTGACTCCATACATAGACGACAATCAACACTTTAGAATTAAAGATGTTGATTACGATATTCAAACCAAAAGCGTTTTGCTTCATTCTGCACAGTGGATCCTTGATTCAAAATTGAAAGAACTCATGACAGCAGGTTTTGATCTTGATTTAAACCCAATTATAAATGAAACCAAAGTATCAATAGAGCAACAAATGAATGGTGAAATCACTGAAGGGGTTTGGATGACCAGTAAAATAAATTCAATAA
>JBILTD010000025.1:0-13739 GCA_044371695.1 Crocinitomicaceae bacterium
GGCCTTCCTCCATGAATCCAACGAAATTGAACCCATTCTTGAACACCTACCCTTGAAAGTACATCCTCCAAAATTTAATCTAGATGAAGCAATTTTAAAAAATGTGCTCTTCATTGATGACATTTCTGAAGGAACACCAATGCGACCAAACAAAACACTAGCATATGGTATCATGGTCGATTGGATAGAACTCGAACGATTATTAATCAATACACAAATCATTTAATCAGATGAACTGGAAAGTTGGTGATACCGCAGTGTCCTTATTCAATATCTTTCAGACAAATAGGAACTATCCTGATTTAGGGACAGAGCTAAAGGTAAAGGCCGGAGATAGATTTGAAGTACTAGAGGTTACTGAAATTGAAAATCATTTAGTCTTGGATATAGGCCTGACCAAAAGAATAAAAATATTAGAATATCATATAATTTGCGACGATTGCAAGACCCACCACGCATTACTTGTAACTGACCCATATTCTAACAAAATATATTTATTAGCTACTTGGTTTAAGAAAATAGAACCAAATCAAGCTAAAGAAAAGGTCGAAACAGCTCAAATAAAAACTTCAAAAGATGTTCAAATTTTGGAAAGTAATCCATTCTTACCAACAGAGCGCATAGATATAAAGCAAAAACCTGAAATAAAAAAAGAAGAAATACACTACTAAACAAGACGTATCTTCGTAACGATTTAAATCATCTACTAAAACCCCATGTTCTACAACGACTACTATTTCTCTCTTCTCACCCATCGGCATCCTGATTACAACTTTGGGGATGTAGTAAGGAGTTACCGTCTGGATGCAAATCAAGAGGAATTTTACTTTTTCCCGAGATGTCCAGAGAAAATCTTAGATGTAGAGGTGTACATGGTAGGTGGCTTAGAAATGCATCAGATAGACAGCACTTCATTTACACCCAAACGCTTCCTATTTATGAAGCAACCACGCCTTTTTGAGATGGACGACTTAGACGCCTACTTTGCTCAGAATGGTTATGAAAAGAAGGGAGACCTTTTTGAGAGTCGGAATATGGTGGCTTTTTTATATAAAGACGGAATAGCTTTCGCCTCAAGAAGTTGCAGGAAAAATTTTGGCGAAGCGCCAGGAATGAAAATCAGATAACATGAAAACAACATCTATATTTATTATTGGGATTTTGATACTTGCTTTAATGGCTTGTTCTTCCCCTACCAAAAAATGTCCACCAATTGAAAAAGTAATGGAAGACACCCTCGTTACCGAGAACAACCCGAAGATTGATTATTCATCGGATCAGGCAACGATGAATTTGAGCAGCTATGAAGCCGTACAGTACTGGAAGAAGAAAATGAATACTAGATTAGAAGCCATCAAGAAATTATACGAGAAAAAAGACTGGATGGAACCAGCACACAAAGTACGATTTTATAGGAATTTGGAAGCTTCGCAAAGTGCATTTATTACTTATGTGAAAGCTCAGGTAGAATTGCAATTTCCTGAAAATGAAGCGGATGAATGGTGGGGATCCTCAACACCGCTGTGTATCAATATGATTTACTTAGAGCACTACAAACGCAGGTATTTTGATCTTGAGCTCTGGGAAAAAGGCACCCCTAAAGGTGAAATTTGCGGTGGGACAGCTTTGACAGGTTATGAGATTGAGGAGATGGGGATAAGATAATTTATCTTCTAATCAGTTTTTTACAAGCTATTTGTAGGGGTAAATACGTACAACCAAATTAAAAATCGAGCCTGCAATTTATTTGTCATTAAAAAGTTAGGTAATTTTGTATTGTCCTGTTAAATTTAAAATAATCAACTCATTCAATGGCAATTCCAATTAAAGTGGTTCCGGTTCTAAAAGGTAAAGCTGCAAGAGATTTTGTTCTCATAGCAGATGCTGCCTTATCTAAAAAAGGAACCATTGACTTTTCAAAACAGGTTTCAATTGCTAATAAAATTTTGGAGAAGGCTAAGATGAAATAATCTTACCTATGCACAACCTTCTTGAAACTTTTCACTTTGTTCCTTTATCGAACGAACTTCTGAATTCATCTCATCTTTTTGATTGTGGTCATCCCGATTTAAATGATTTTTTTAGAACGAATAGCCATGCTTATTCTAAGCAACTTTTAGGCAAATCATATTGCTTTACAAGTGAAGAAAATCCTGCAAAAATTATCTGTGCGTTTACAATTTCAAATGACAGCATAAAGGTTTCAGAACTGCCTAACAGTAGAAAAAAATTACTAATTCGTCATATTCCTCATCTGAAACACATGAGGAATTATCCTGCTGTATTAATTGGAAGATTGGGTGTAGATAGGGAATTTCAAGGACATAATATTGGCGGACAACTCCTTGATTTCATCAAAGCGTGGTTTATCGATGAACATAACAAAACAGGTTGTCGATTTATTATCGTCGATGCCTACAATGAAACAGCTGTATTATCCTACTATCTCAAAAATCAATTCCAATTTTTGTTTTCAACTGCCAATCAAGAAAAAACTTTTTTTGACATAGATACTCATTCAGAAATATCAACAAGATTAATGTTTTTTGATTTGCTTTATTTGACAACCAATAAATCTGCTGATACTATCATTTGATGCTATCATAAATTCCATCAATCTCTTTGGCCAACTGCCAATCTTTCGACGTGACAGTATGATTAGCATCATGGGTGGCGAGCCATATTTCCACCGAATTATAGGTATTGGTCCAGGTGGGGTGATGCTGCAACGCTTCGGCCTCTTGTGCCACGAGGGTCATGAATTTGAAGGCAGTTTTGAAATCCGGAAATTCAAATTTGCAATACAACTGATGGTTTTGTTCTTGCCACATGGGGTAAAATATGTCAGTAAATATATGGAATTGTTCAAAGCTATATGCGAGTTGAGAAGTGGGCTTTCCTAAAAATGACGACCTTTGAAAAAAATTGGTGAGGAGCTAAAAAGAATGGAAATCGCAGCGTTTATCGAACAGTTTGTCAACCAGACCAATCAGTCGGTTTTTCTGACGGGTAAGGCCGGGACGGGCAAGACGACCCTGCTGAGAAAATTAATTGCCCAGACACATAAAAATGCGGTGATTGTGGCGCCAACAGGAATTGCGGCGCTCAATGCTGGCGGTGTAACCATCCATTCGTTTTTTCAGTTGCCATTTGCGGGTTTTATTCCGGAATTTGGGGTGCAGGCCTCCTTCAACGAGAGTTTTAAGCTCGAGACCAAAGACACCCTGATGCGGCATTTTCGCATGAACAAAACACGCATTCAGCTCATACGCGGTGTGGAGTTACTCATCATCGATGAAGTGAGTATGCTGCGTGCCGACTTACTCGATGCCATTGACTGGACACTGCGCAATGTACGCGGAATTCATCTACCTTTTGGTGGGGTTCAGGTGCTCTTTATTGGTGATTTACTGCAGTTGCCACCTGTGGTGAAGCAAGAAGAATGGCAAATCTTAAGACAATACTACAACGGCCCCTATTTTTTCCATGCCCGCGTGCTGCAAGAAGTAAGGCCGCTTTATATCGAACTGACAAAAATTTACCGCCAGCAAGACCAAGATTTCATTCATGTGCTCAATCAGTTGCGCAACAATCAAATGAACCCCGATGACCTAGCGATTTTGAACCGCTATGTCAAGCCAGATTTCGATACTACCAAAGAGGAAGGCTACATTACCCTGACTACCCACAATGCCAAAGCAGACGACATGAATGCAGTGGCCTTGGCTGCCTTGAAAGGGAAAGAATGGAGCTACGACGCTGAAATCAACGGCGATTTCCCACCGCATTTGTATCCTTTAGAACTCAAATTGAAACTGAAGGTTGGGGCGCAGGTGATGTTTGTCAAGAATGATATTTCGTTAGACAAGCAGTTTTATAATGGCAAAATGGGGAAAATTGAAGCCCTACACGAGCACGAAATCACGGTGCTTTTCCCGGAGGAGAACAAGCGCATTCAGGTCGAGAAATTTGAATGGAACAACATTCGTTACAAGGTCAATGAACTGACCGGCGAGGTGGAAGAAGAAACGCTCGGGACTTTCGTACACTACCCACTTAAATTGGCCTGGGCCATTACTGTGCATAAAAGCCAGGGCTTGACTTTTGAAAAAGCGGTTTTGGATGTTTCCGATGTTTTTGCACCAGGGCAGGCTTATGTGGCGCTTTCTCGTTTGCGCAGCCTGGACGGCTTGGTCCTGACGATGCCTATGCGCATGAACGGGCTCTCCAATGACCAACAAGTCATGGCCTACAGCCAGCAAAAAGCCGAGGCAGACAAACTCCCCGATCTCCTGGCCTTGCATACCAAAAATTATTTACTCCAGACGCTTACCAAAGCCTTTGACTGGTATGAACTTGGCTCCAAATGGGGGCAGCACGAAGCCAGCTATCAGCAATTGGGCGCGAAATCCGAGAAGCAAAAAAACAAGGCCTGGATCAGCACCCAAAATCAGATTGTGCAATCGAGCTGCGAAGCGGCCAAAAAGTTTGTGCGTCAATTGGCGCAAGTCTTTGAAAAAGACAAACTCGACCACGCGTTTTTAGAAGAGCGCGTGCAAGCCGCCTACCGCTACTTCTTCGATTCCCTAGACGCCGTATTACTCTCGAATTTGCGTAAAATTTCCGAACTCAGCCGAGTTCGCAAAACCAAGAGCTACGCCGAAGAACTAGAAGAGCTCGACGAAATCTTGACCCAAACCATATTGCAACTCAAAAAAGCCAAGCGCTTGGTAGAAGCCCTAGCCAACGGCGAAGAACTGACCAAAAGTGCGCTCTTTACATCTGACATGAGCCACTATAAAAGCAGCCGAATTGAGCGCGTCAAAGAAGAACTCAAGCAAGTGCCTACCCTACTCGACGAGCCCGATGACACACCTATTTTGTCAGGCCGTCTCCAACAAAAAACTCCTGCCAAAAAGGAAAAGAAAAGCACCCAAGAAAAGACGCTCGAACTACTACACGAAGGTAAAACAGCCCAAGAAATTGCCCGTGAGCGGCAGCTCTCTGTACAAACGATCACGAGCCATTTTGTCTACCTGATCAAAGCCGAACTCATCGAACTCGAAGATGTCATGGAAGCCGAGCGCATCCTAGAACTCGCCGAACTCTTCGAAGACTTCGAAGGCACTTCGCTCACACCACTCAAAGAAAAACTCGGTAACAAAGTCACCTGGGACGAACTGAAGTTGTATCAGGCGGCGAGGATATAATTTTTAACCCAAGCTCAAGCCTTTCACAAAACCCAATAACTCTGCTTTGATGAGTTGGTGCTGCTTCAGTGTTGGATGCTTGTCATTACCTGCTCGGTAGACGCCCTGGTAGGCAAAGAAGTGGATATTGGTGTCTTTTTGGCGTCGTAGTTGTTTGACAACTTTTTGAATACTTTGATTGAGCCGTTCTTTTTGCACCGGCGTAGCCATAGGGCTATTGCAACAAATGAGAGTGGCTTTTGGGTAATACCTTCTCAGTTTTTTGAGAAAAGCAAGATAGTCTTTTTCGTAAGCCGAGGCCTGCGCTTGCGTTTTCAAGGCGTCATTTTGGCCTAGCGTGACAAAAACAACATTTGGTTTGCGGTACCTGTGGAAGGCCCATGGCTTTTTGTAGGTATTGAAACCGATAAATCCGTAAACCTCTGGCATTTGGTAGCGCAATCCGCAACAACTCTTATTGAGGCCAATACCAGAAACCGAACTGAGTTGCCAATCGGCACCCAAAGTACGACACAACAAGGGTCCATAACTCATGTAGGCATTGTGATACGCATACCAACTCCCCTCACCAAATGGCACTTTTGAATTGTCAGCACCATTGCCGCAAGTAATTGAATCTCCGATAAATTCAAAGAGTAATTTTGGCCTTTTTGTAGGTAGCAAACGCTCACAGCGTAGGCCAATCAACCCAATATAGCCAAGCGTTGCTTCTGTCGCCTTGCAAATGCGCACCAGATGTTTTACTGCCTTTGAATAAATTTGCAGCTTTATTTTATTTTGCTTGCTGCTTAGTGTTAGCCGTACTGGTTTTTGATCATCTACCTGATAAACAATGGTGTTGTGTAAATTTCCAAAGCGAATTTCATCTTCTAGTACCAACTCGCAAATATTTCCGGAAAAAGCAAATTCAAAGTAAGCTCCGGGCGCATAAGTTCTGGGTACTAGCTTTGGGCCAGTATCAAAACGTCCGACTTTTCTAATTTGAAAATCTTTACCCTCAAAATATTGTAATGAACTAGCCTCGTTTTGCTTCAAAAAAATGAAAACAAGAATGGCTAACAAACTCAAAAAACCAAGATAAGCTGTAGCGATATTGGCTCTTCTGATTGACGGCATTAAGCTTTCTTTTTATCGCGGAGCTTCATGAAAGGCACCTCTATCAGCTGATACAACACAAAAGAAATACCAATGGTGAGTAGCCAGAAAAGACCGTAATCTAGGTACCAGGTATCTGAAGGGATGAATTTCTTTGAGCTGTAGTTGCCATGAATGGTTTGCTTGATGATAGTGATGATCACGACATTCAGGTTGATCAGGTACATGGAGTAAGAAATGAGGCTAAAGAAGGTGACCCAAATGGTCCATTTGCCAAAACCTTTTTTCAAGTTTGCCATAAATGGTAGCATGAAGAAAACAGCCAATGATTTCAGACTCGGGCTCCAGATATTATTGAAAGGGCCGTAGGTTTTTCCCATATGAAACTTGGTGTAAAATAGCAGAAAGACGCCCAATAAAAGCAAAACGAAATTCCATTTCTGAGACCACCACTTTGGGTAATAAAAAGCAATGTAGGCCGCCAATACGCCGTACATAATAGAGTCGAGTCTAGGAATAACTTGGTATTCGATTTCTTTATTGAGAAAATCTTGAAACTGCTTGATTTGAAATGGATTTGGATGAATAGGAAAGCCATATTGGTAGTAAAGGTGATAACGATACCAAGTTACTAAACCAATAATAAGTAGGCAGACAGCGAGAATGGTGTTTTTAGTGCCGGTTTTGAAAATAATAAGCGCACCAAAAATAAGTAGTGGCACTGATAAGTAGAACCACTCTTCAATACTCAAACTCCAGGCCTCGGCAAAAAAACCCGGGCGGTGATGCCCAAAAATATTCTGAATAAAAAAGAAAAAACGATACCACTCTGACGGAAACCTCTCGGGCAACACCAAGCCCGTATAAATCAATAGATAAAGAAGTACAAACAGGTAAACCGGAAGGGTTCGCATCCAGCGTCTTTTCCAAAAATCGATGAGCCCTGCCCAACTTGCTGTGCTTTTATTGAGTACTTTAAGTAAAATGCCGCCGATGAGAAAACCGCTCAAGACAAAAAAGATAGCGACGCCGTCATACAAAAAAGGATTTACAATTTTCTTGACTGCGGGAGGTGCTAAAATCAGGCTGTGACCAAGTAATACCATGAAAATTGCGATGAAACGCAAGATGTCGAGACCAAAGACGCGGTTCTCTGCGATTTCCATGTTGAAAAGACGACGTAGCAAAATAGATGGTGAGATTTGAACGGTTTAGAAATCAAATTTAAAAATAGTTTTCCAATATGATGATTTGCTGCTCGTATTCTTGACTTTGCGTAATTTAGCACTCAGTTTGATGCGCAACTTTTTTCTTTTCCTTAGCCTCTTTTTTCTGAATTTCACAGCTCAGGCTAAACTCACTTTGCCCGCTATTTTATCTGATAATATGGTTTTGCAGCAAAATAGTGTTGTAAAATTGTGGGGAACGAGTAGCCTCAAAAAAAGTATTAATGTGAAGGTTTCCTGGAGCAGCACTTGGTTTCAGACCTTGACTAAAGCAGATGGCTCATGGGAAATTCAGCTCTTTACCCCTGCTGGTTCTTTCCAAGAACACTGGATCAAAATTTCAGATGCCGCCGATCAAAAAAATCTTCAAAAAATACTTATCGGTGAAGTCTGGTTGTGTTCAGGGCAGTCCAATATGGCCATGACCTATCGCGGTTACAAAAACCAACCCATTGCCGATGCCGAACAAAGCATTAAAGAGGCCAACAACGCCAAAGGCATACGTACCTTTAATGTAGAAAAGGAGGCGAGTTTTACGCCTAAAAATAGCACCGGAGGAGTTTGGATCAATGCATCGAGCTCCACATTGACAGACTTTAGTGTAGTCGGCTATACGTATGCTCAAGAGCTTCAGAAAGTACTCCAAGTTCCAATTGGCATTATCAATAGCAGCTACGGTGGTTCAACCATAGAAGGCTGGCTCAATGCCGCTTCACTCGAAAAACACACAGACAAGCCCATTGATAAAAACATCCCTGATTCTTTGTCTTTCTTACGGCAGACCGTCTTTTTCTACAACATGATCAGGCCACTTCGTCATTTTAAAATCAAAGGTGTTTTGTGGTACCAAGGAGAAGGCAATACGAGCAGGCCCGATGGCTATGCCCAAAAACTCCTAGACCTCATTTACTTGTGGCGTTTTACTTTTTCTGACAACAACCTACCCTTCTTTCTGGTTGAAATTGCTCCTTATTTGTATGACCATCCTACTTCTGCAGCCAAACTCCGTGAAGCCCAAAGTGAAGTTGCACGGAGCGTTCCGAATTGTGGTATTGTGAGCACGGCTGACCTTGTACCTTTGCAAGATGCTGCTAATATTCATCCGCCTCTGAAAAAACCCATCGGTTCGCGTTTGGCCAATTTGGCCCTGTCTCAAACGTACAAGTTGCCTTCGGAAAATGTCAACTCGCCTCGTTTCACGCATTATGAAATTCAAGGAAATACTTGTATTTTATATTTCGACAACGCCACGACGGGTTTAACAGGGAAAACGCTTGATACCAATGTTTTTTCGGGATTTGAAATTGCTGATTCTTCAAAGCGATTTACGCCAATTACAGCTACTATAGGCCCAAGCCCAAATAGTCTGATCCTTACGCTCCCCGCACAAAATTTTGGTCAACTCAAAGCCATTCGCTATTGCTTTAAAAACTACGAAGCCGGCACGATTTTCAACATGGCTGGCCTCCCGCTCTTCCCCTTTAGGACAGATGATTGGCAGTGAGGGATTTGTACCCCGTTTGTACCAAGTTAAATCTCGCAGTGTTATATATTTGGATAGTTAAGTAAACTTAATTTAAAAAATCATGAAAAAAATTATTGTTTTCGCTTTAGTTTTTCTGGGATTAACGAGTTTAACAGCTCTAGTGGGGCTGCAAATTTATACAGAGCGCCAAAAAGATCTGCTCATTGATAACCTGATTGCATATTATCAGCCTTTTGAAGCCCTTTCTTATGAAAATGATAAAACTACCTATTCTTCTGAAGTTCAACCACTTCATCTTTTTAATTTACTCTATGCAAACATCTATACCCAGAAGCCTGACAATTATCAGGATGGTTGGTCTGCGGGATATTCTACTTCAAAGATTTATCAAGAGCAATGGCGTAATGTCGTGATGAAAAATCCGCAATTAATTTTTGAAGCATGGAATATTCTTGGTGACGATTTTGTGATGGGTTTAAATTCTAAACTGGGCTATTACGGAGCTAACAAAACTGATTTATCATACAAGTTTGAAGTAATGCCATTTAAAACAAAAGAATTTTGGGTGGTTCAGAAAAACCATATTGTCAGGTATCAAAATCTGATCTCTCATTTATTAGAATTAGATGATAAACGCCTCAACTTTTTTATTTCCAATTCTGAAATGTATGATGATGCAAAAAGTTACGATTTCAACCTGTGGTTAAAAGAAAATAATTTACTATCCTACACTTCAATTCAATCGCCCTATTTACAGATACCGTCTGCAAATAATGGCAATTGCTATCCTGGTGACCTCATTCTTTTAGCGAATCGAGTCAGAATTAATGCACCTGAATGGACACCTCGACGTTTCCTAACTGAAGTCAGAAAATTCTCTGATGCTATTCTTTTGAGCATTGATAAAAACATAAGATAATTTAAACTTTCACACCTCTTAAAGACATGAAACTTTTTTCAACGCTTTTATTTTGCCTAATTGGTCTTCAAGTATTTAGTCAGGGTTATATAGGCTTTCCGTTTGCCAACCGATCAAAGGTTGGTCCTTGTCCTATTTGCAACCCAACAGACTCATCTGATATTCGTTTTTTAGCAGCCGTTGATAAAAAACTGGACGAACGCGTCGATGAATCACTTCCAATCAAAGATGCCTGCCTTGATCAAATTTATTTTTTGGATTCGCTTTTGCAAGACACCACCTTCAATGATTTAATAAGAGCTCGCCTCGTCAATACAAAGATTAATTTATACTGTTCTTGCGTCATTGACAAAGAATTTGAAGTGTATAATTTTGCGCAAACTGAAAATGAAAATAATGGTGACTTTTCAGGTGCACTTTACATTATAAGTCTATTTGATGAAATTTTATCGTTAGAGCTTGATAGTACGACAATTCAATATTTTCGAAATGTGAAGCTTGCCTATTGTGCGCAAACAGGCATGATTCAAGAAATCAATAATGCAAATTGGGAGTGGATGGAAAGAGGAAAAGTGCCTTCAAATTTCAAGAAAAATGAAAAACTTATTGCTGAAAATTTCTTGGAGACACAAAAACTTACGAACTACAATCCTTTTTTGGTTTACAATGCCTGGAGTCCTGGATTAATTAGTTCTTACGGCAAAGAGTTTTGGTATGGTTTTCAACTCTCCATAGAACCAGGTGTAGAGGTTATCAACCCTTTTAAAATCTATCATAAGGCATTTGGGTACCGGACGGATGATAGGATTGCTTTGATTACAACAAAGTTGTTAATGAAGCCAGATTTGTCTCAAAAAGACCTGATGCTCAGCCTCCTCAATTTTCAGAATACTAGTAATATCAGCCTCAATATCTTACAATTTGGTTGGCATTTACATCAACAAGAAAAAAACTATATGTTTTACAGACCAGAAATTGGTCTTCACTACGGAATTTTCACACTCACCTATGGTTATAATCTGACTTTCAACAAACAATATAGACCAACTACTGAGAAACATTTGATAAACCTCACGATCTCTTATCCGTTATTACGAGTGGGGACATATCACTAATTATTGATTGAGAATAGGAGAAACAAGGGTATTCTCTTTTTTTACTCGATTTACTCGTCGTAAATTTGCAGTGTAAAAAATGTTTATCTAATCTGTATGCAACTCGTTAAATAATACGCTTCTTTCTATGTCCTTGACTCATTTTACAGCTTTCCTAAGACAGCAAAGAATGATATAAGTTAGAAAGGATGAATCTTAGATAAGCGAACTCCATTAAAACAAACCATGATTCAAAAAATACTTTTTCTTATTGGAAGCATCTTTGTGTTAACCAATAATATAATCGCCCAAACCCCCGTTGCTTCTATCAATTCTGTGCCAGCAGCGGTAAATGGGACTATAACGATTTGTCAAGGCCAGCTCATAAGTTTTGCAAGTAGTTCGACTGGTACAAATGCTGGTACAAGTTATAATTGGAATTTTGGAAACGGGAATCCGAGTACAGCTAGTAATCCCGGGCCACACGCAGTAACTTTCAATTCTGCAAGCACGGGCCAGGTAATCACGCTAACTGTAAGCAACCCAAATGGTCTTCAGTCGAGTGCGTCTTTAAATATTGTAGTACAGGCCGTACCAGCATCACAGCTTACGCTCGCTAGTTCAGGTAGTGGTTTTGGAACACAAGTTCTTAGCGGTCAGACCATTTTTAAAAAATGTACTGCTGCTGGTGCAACCTCGACAAACTTTGTTTTTAATACACCAACATATCCAAATACAACCCAGACATTTAATTGGGGGGATGGCACGCTTTCACAGACACAATTGGCCATTGTTGGAGGTCAACTTGCGCATACTTTTCCGCTAGGTGCCTTTACGGTTACACATACAATAACGTCTTCAAATGGCTGTCAAGTGAGCACGCAGTACCTCGTCTTCAACGGCGCTGCACCTGTACTCAACGTTTCTGGTTCAGGACAAAATACCTGCTTGCCTTTTCCTTATGAAATCGATATTTTATCGAATAATATACCCGGCACGAACTATACTGTTTCTTTCACGGATAATTCACAACCCGTAGTATTTACGACCGTAAATGACACGACAATATCGCATGTATTCAATACAAGTTCTTGCGGGCAATCGTATCCTGTCGGGCCTTTGCTGATTGAAAATGCATATAGCGCCACAATTATTGCGCAAAACGTTTGTGGTGCAACATTTGCAACTGTTGGTCCAATTGTGATTTCTGCTCCTTCTGATGCCGCATTCACTTATAGCCCTGCATCACCAATTTGTCAAAATGAACCTGTATCATTTAGCAATACCAGCCAAAGTGGTCAAATGATCGATGGCAGTACTTGTAGTGGAAACTATGGTCATTATTGGAAGCTTCAAGAACCGAGCGGATATGCCGTGACTTTTGGAAATCTTGGTTCTTCAAATGGCTATGTTGGAGGAAACTATGACTTTGCTTCTTGGACAAATGGTTCTGATAGTTTAGTACTTGAATTTAGTATTCCAGGAACTTATCATATGTGGCTTTACACCGGTAACGGTTGCGGAATGGACTCAGTGATGCAGATTGTTGTCATTAATCCTACAGGAAGTGTCATTGCCACGCCACTTACCCAAGATATTTGTTCTGGCACGGCATTTTTACCGATCCTCCTCACTTCTACTGTTCCTGGTTACACCGTTACATGGGAACTAGTTAGCGCCGTTGATGTTCAGGGTTTCAATCTGACAACTGGATCAGGTGTAAATACAACAACGATTTCACCACTTATTTTGACAAACACAACAAACAACACCGGAACGGTGACCTTGAATGCCAGCGTAGGTTGTACAAGTGTTGCTCCGGTTGAAATTGAAATTAATGTGCTACCCACAGCTAATATTCAAATAGACCCAACCCAACAAAGTATTTGTAGCGGAGAGCAGACCGACATCAATATCACGAGCAATCTCTCAAATATTTCTTTTTCGTGGCTTGTTCAGGCGCCAAATACCATAAGTGGTGAAGGGCCTGGAGTTGGCGCAAACATCAATCAAACACTTACGAACACTGGAAACTCCCTTGACACAGCTGTTTATTTAGTAAGTGTTGTAGGTTACCAGTGTCCTGGTATACCTCAAAGTGTTCCTGTGATTGTAACACCATCAGTTACAGCAGGTCAAATGATTGATACCGCATTCTGTCCTGGTGTTGTTGTCAATTTACCTGATTATCAAACCATTCCGTCAGGAGGACAAATTGCATGGACAAACTCAAATACTTCAATAGGCCTGAGTGCTTCAGGAAATGGTCAAATCCCCAATTTTACGGCAGCCACGAACAATAATCAAAATACCTCCGGAACTATAATAGTTGAAGCCACATTCAATAACTGTACAAATACCATTGATACCTTTAATATTCAAGTCAATTCAAATCCTACATTTACTGAATTCATCAATCCAACAAGTGGTTTAAATTGTCAGTTCGACCCAATTGTTATCGGAGTCAGTAATACCAACCCGGGGCAAATCAGCTGGACCGGACCCGGAATTGTAGGGAATAACAATACATACATAATCCAAATCAATTTAGATGGTATCTATTACTTTAACCTCACTGAGTTCACTACTGGATGTACAAGTTCAGATTCAATTTTAGTGGAAGCACCAGACGTTATCGATATCTCATCACTCTCCTATGCCAATATTTCTTGTTTCGGAGGAAGCAATGGTCAGATTCAAGTAACGGCT
>JBILTD010000026.1:0-13727 GCA_044371695.1 Crocinitomicaceae bacterium
CCAAGAAATTGCCGAGAAACGCAAAGAAATTTTCCCGCCACGCGGTGTCATCTTTGACCGCAACGGCAAAAAAATTGTAACCAACCAGACCTATTACAACCTCATGATGGTTGAAGACAGCATTCAAAACCTTGATACCGCTGCCTTTGCCCAACTCATTGGCTGGACAGTCCCAGAGGTGCGTAAAAGGTGCAAAGATATTGTCGAAGGAGAAGGTACCTACTACAACAAGATTACAGGCAAAAGAACCTCTAATTATCAAAAAATACGCGCCTATCCTTTTCTCAAAGAATTGACCCTCGAGGAAATGTCTAAAATTGCGCCTCACCTCGCTAATTTCAAAGGCTTTCACGAAGAGGCAACTAGTGCCAGAAATTATCCCTACAAAAGTGCGGCCAACATTTTGGGTTACCTTTCAGAAGTAACCCGAGAAGAAATTGAAGAAGATCATTTTTACAAACCGAGTAACAACATTGGTCGTGCCGGCATTGAACGCTTCTATGAAAAAGAACTTAGAGGCGTCAAAGGCATCAAGTACATCGTCACCTCAGCGCTTAATAATGCCATTGAATCTTATGCTGACGGTAAATACGACACCACCGCCCGCCAAGCCGAACCACTAAAAATGGGGATGGATGTCGAGCTACAAGCATATGGCGAGGCACTCATGCAAAAGAAAAAGGGCTGTATTGTTGCTATTGAACCATCTAGTGGTGAGATACTCAGTATGGTTTCTGCACCGTCCTATGACCCAAATCTTTTAGTTGGGAAACGCAATATCAGCACCAACTACCCCAAATTGGCCACAGATCCTAACCTGCCATTATTCCCTAGGCCCCTGCAAGCTGAATATCCGCCTGGTTCCATTTTTAAACTGGTCCAGAGTTTAATTGCCATGCAAGAAGGCGTGATTACTGCCAACACTGGTTTTCCCTGCGACAAAAGCTTGGTGGGTTGCCATAACCACCCGGCTGCACGCAATATTGCCGAGGCCATTCAATATTCTTGCAACCCCTATTATTACATGACCGTTCGCAGAATTATTCAGCAGGGAGTTAAGAAAAATACTTTTGCTGATGCCGAATATGGGCTCAACAAATGGTACCGCTATATCCGAAGTTTTGGTTTAGGCGATGTTTTTGATACCGATGTCAGTGGCCAACGACCGGGTCTTATTCCAAATTCTAAGTTTTACGACAAATGGTACGGGCACCACACATGGGCTTTTTCTACTATTCGTTCTATCTCTATCGGGCAAGGTGAAGTCAAACTCACGCCGCTTCAAATGGCAAATATTGTAGCCATTATTGCCAATAAAGGTTGGTATTATACGCCTCATTTCGTGCGCTCTATTGGTCATAAAGGCCCCAAGCCAGAATTCAAAAAAAGACACTGGACCATGGTCAATAATAAGCATTACGATGCCGTGATCGAAGGAATGCGCATGGTTGTAAATGTACCGGGTGGAACAGGTAAAATGGCTCGTCTAGAGGATATCGTTGTCTGTGGGAAAACAGGAACCGTTCAGAACCCCCATGGTGAAGACCACTCAGTTTTCTTTGCATTTGCCCCCATGAACAAGCCTAAAATTGCAGTTGCCGTATTTGTGGAAAATGCAGGTTGGGGAGGTACATGGGCAGCACCTATTGCTTCGCTCATCATAGAAAAATACTTAAAAGGGAAAGTTTCCGACCCTGAAAAAGAAAAACGCATCCTCGAAGCCCAAATCGCCTATAAATCAGCTAACTAATGCGCAAAGAAGAAAGCCTTACTGCAAACCTTGATTGGCCACTTTTTGGGGCTATCATCGCTATGTTGATCATGGGTTTGGCTACGGTCTATTCTGTTGCTTACAACGAAGAGGCACCTTCCTTATTTGCGTTTTCTGAAAAATACGGCCGTCAGCTCTTTTGGATCATCTTTTCGCTATTTTTAGGCCTATTAGTCTTTTTAATTGATGCAGATATTTACAGGCGCTTTGCCATTCCTATTTATTTGTCGACGCTAGTATTATTGGTTGTGGTACTTTTTATGCCTGCCGTACACGGTGCGCATGCTTGGTTAGGCGTAGGTTCATTTGGGGTTCAGCCCGCTGAGTTTGCCAAAATTTCTACCTCATTACTTTTGGCCAAGTACATCAGTGGCCTTACCGTAAAGCAACAAACTACGGGTACCGTACTTACTGCCAGCAGTATCTTACTAATTCCGATGGTGCTTATATTATTGCAGCCAGATGCCGGAACATTCGTAGTTTTTACTTCGTTTTTATTCGTCATGTACCGCGAAGGACTCACCTTTGACCCTATATTACTCAATTTTGTCAATGCCATTCCGGGTGTTCGTTACAAAGAAACTTGGGTGGGTTCTCACTTTATTCCGATCCTTTTTGCGCTCGTCTTATTGAGTATTGTTACCTTATTACTTGATGCAGTTGTTTTCAACCTGAATCTATTTGGTTGGGTTTTAGCGCTGAGTGGTTCTTCGGGTGTCATTTTTGGCTTACTGGTTATCTATGTCATTTCATGGTTACTCATGCAGCGTTTCAGCACACGCCGTGAACGCTCCCGAATGATGGTTGTATTAACGCTTGGCCTGATCTTAGCTAGCTTAATCAGTTTTACGGTTGATAAGGGCTTCGATATGTTGCGCCCGCACCAAAAGGATCGCATTGAATTATTTCTCGGGCTACGCGAAGACCCTAACGGCGATGACTACAACAGGAATCGAGCCATGGCAGCGGTGGGTTCAGGCGGGTTTTTAGGAAAGGGCTACCGTGAGGCTTCTGTTTCAAGTGTGCGCTCAAACCATGTCCCAGAAAGTGAAACTGACTTCATCTTTTGCCCTTACGCTGAAGAATGGGGCTTTGTGGGCGTGTTATTTCTGTTTATTTTATACTTTTTCGTTTTGTTTCGAATTATTATCATTGCCGAAAGACAGCGCTCCGCCTTCAATCGAATTTACGCTTATTGTGTGGCCATGATTCTCTTTTACCATTTTGCTATTAATATCGGGATGAATATTGGATTTGCCCCAGTTATCGGGATTCCACTGCCATTATTTAGCTATGGTGGATCCTCAATGATGTCCTTTAGTGTAATGTTATTTATCTTACTCAAACTCGATGCACAACGCAAAGAGGTTTTGCGCTAATTAGTTTTAATTTTGAACTATGAAAAGAAATGCACCTGTCATGACAGAACAAGAACAAAAAAAAATGACCAAAGTATTTTGGGCCTTTGCCTTGCTGCCTTTCTTTCTGGTAGCTGGCTTGCTCTTATTACAATCTGAAGACGATCTTCCGCCAGTATCTATGCTGGACAACCCACCAGAATTACAAGCTTCACTCATTTTAGCTAAAAAAAGTGTGAAAGAAGACACCGTAATTGGGCGCTTCTGGCAAGTCAACCGTACAAGTGTGAAGTACCGCGAAATTTCTCCGTTTGTTACTGATGCCTTGATTTCTACCGAAGATGAACGCTTCTTAAAGCATTCAGGTGTAGACTTCCGAGCTTTAGCGAGGTCTTTTACGTCTTTTGGCCGTTCAGGTGGAGCTTCAACCATTCCACAGCAGTTAGCTAAGCTATTGTTTACCCTTCAGCAGCGTCAGCGCGAAGAACTCGCACGCGCCAGTGGTGCCAAGCTTGAAATCCCTTATGTGGGTGGTATTCTTGGCAAATTCAGACGTGTCAGTGAAAAAGCGCGCGAAAACATTATCGCTAAACGTCTAGAGGAACGCTTCACCAAAGAAGAGATCATCACGATGTACCTGAATCAATTTGATTTCTTGTATAACGCCGTTGGTATTGAAAATGCCTCTAGAGTTTACTTTAATAAGAGCCCTAAAGACCTTACCAAATCAGAGGCAGCTACACTCATAGGGCTCTGTAAAAACCCAACACTTTATAACCCTTATTCTTATCAAATTAGAAATTACCGTGCAAAAATTGCAGAAAACAAAGGAATCAGCCCCTCTGAAGTAAGCAAAGATGATATCTTGGCAGCACGCTCAAAAGATTCATTAAATGCCCACAAAAGGAGAAATCAAGTTTTGTTCCAATGGCTAAAAAATTCTGAAAAAGGCAATGAAGCACTGCGAACTAAGATTACCCGTGCAGAATTTGATCGCATTTGTAAAGAGCCCATTATTATTCGTTACCGCTCTCTTGATCACAAAGAAGGGATGGCACCATATTTCAGAAAAGAATTACGCACCGAGGTTCAGTCAATTTTACTTGCTAAAAAAGCCGATGGCACTTTTAAATACCTGCGCGAAGATGGCAACCCTTATGATATCGATGCCGACGGTTTAAGAATTTACACAACGTTGAATCCGACAATGCAACGCTATGCGGAGTACGCTGTTGAAAGACACATTAAGGAAGAATTACAACCGCAATTCGACATCAATAATCGCGGGCTGAAAAACTACCCATTCTCAAATAGCATCAAACAAGAGGTCGTAGAAGAAATCATGACTTCTGCACGTCATAACTCTGATCGCTACAAAAAATACGTTGCATTTGGACTCAGTGAATCTGAAATTAATAAAGAGTTCAATGTACCGGTTGAAATGACTGTCTTTAGCTGGAATGGCGAACGCGATACCATCATGAGTCCCAACGATTCCATTCGTTACTATAAGGCATTCTTGCACGCCGGTTTGGTTTCTATGGATCCTACAACAGGCTTTGTCAAAGCTTGGGTTGGCGGTGTCAACTTCAAGCATTTTGGCTACGATCACGTGCGTCAAGGAAAGCGACAAGTTGGTTCTACTATTAAACCGTTTGTCTATGCAGCGGCACTTTCCATGAAGGTTGTTAATCCTTGTACTGGGTTCTCTGCTAACGAATATTGCCTTAATCTTGTAGATCATAATACCAATGAAGTGGTCGGACAATATTGCCCTGCTGGTCCAGCTGCGCCTAGTGTACGCGACGGTCTGGCACAATCTTCTAATAAAGTTACAGTTGCCGTAATGGGCCGCATGGGTGCTTTTAATCCAGTTCAAAAAACTGGTGGGCCTTACCAAATTGAAAAATTGCTCAAAAAGATGGAAATCAACCTGCATCCAAATGATGTTGTACCTTCCATGTGTTTGGGTAGTATGGACCTTTCGCTATTACAAATGGTTGCTGCACAATGTATTTTCCCAAACAATGGCATTTATGTCAGACCAACTTTTATCGAGCGCATCACTGACCGTAACGGCAAAGTTATCTACAGTGCTACTGAACACCGCGAGCAAGCCCTTAATGCAACTGTAGCCTATGAAATGTTGCAGATGATGAAAGGGGTAATCAATTTCGGAACAGGTGGGAGTTTAAGAGGAGGTCGAAGCTGGGGAGGCATTACTGCCCCTACCGCAGGAAAAACTGGTACGACTCAAAATAACTCTGATGGTTGGTTTGTCGGTATCACGCCTGAACTAGTTACGGGTGTTTGGGTCGGGGCTGAAGACCGCGCAGTCAGGTTTAAGAGTATGACTTGGGGGCAAGGTGGACGCATGGCTTTACCGATATACGGATACTACATGCAACGCGTCTACAAAGACCCTGTCATTGCGCTCTCTACCCGAGATTTCGAAGCTCCATCTGACTACGACCCTGCTATTTATGACTGTACTGTCGCACCCCAACCAGAAACCGTTGATGAATCTGAACTTCCATTTGAAAATTAGCCATGAATAAAGTAGTTAAAGACGTAGAAAAAGCGCTCGAAGGGATTCAAGACGGCATGACCCTGATGGTCGGTGGGTTTGGCCTCTGTGGTATTCCTGAAAACTCAATTGCGCATTTAGTCAAGATGGGCGTCAAAAATTTAACTTGTATCAGCAACAATGCTGGTGTCGATGATTTCGGCCTCGGTTTATTGCTTCAAGCTAAACAAGTGAAAAAAATGATCAGTTCTTATGTCGGCGAAAACGATGAATTTGAACGTCAAATGCTATCTGGCGAACTTGAAGTTGAACTCATCCCACAAGGAAGTTTAGCTGAACGCTGCAGAGCGGGTGGCGCTGGCATTCCGGCCTTTTTTACGCCTGCAGGATACGGTACCGAGGTTGCTGAAGGCAAAGAAGTCCGGGTCTTTAACGGCAAGCCGCACATTTTAGAATCTGCCCTCACCGCAGACTACGCCATTGTGAAAGCATGGAAAGGCGATACAGAAGGAAACTTAGTTTTCAAGGCAACCGCCCGAAACTTTAACCCCATGATGGCCATGGCAGGTAAAATTACAATAGCCGAGGTAGAAGAATTGGTTCCGGCAGGTTCGCTCGATCCAAATTTTATTCATACCCCTGGCATTTTTGTACAACGTATTTTCCAAGGAAATAGCTTTGAAAAACGCATTGAACAACGTACTGTTCGCTCAAAAAATTAAAAGATGGCACTCGATAAAACAGGCATCGCCAAACGCATTGCACAAGAACTCAGAGACGGCTGGTACGTCAATCTAGGCATTGGTATTCCTACCCTAGTCGCCAATTATATTCCGGAAGGTATTGATGTTGAATTTCAGTCTGAAAATGGCATTTTAGGAATGGGCCCTTTTCCATTTGAAGGAGAAGAAGATCCAGACCTTATCAATGCAGGAAAACAAACCATTACAGTTAGAAATGGTGCATCCTTTTTTGACTCAGCTACTTCTTTTGCCATGATCCGAGGACAACACGTCCAACTCACGGTCTTGGGTGCCATGGAAGTTTCTCAGAACGGCGATATCGCCAACTGGAAAATTCCCGGAAAAATGGTCAAAGGAATGGGGGGTGCCATGGATTTAGTGGCTTCCGCAGAAAATATCATTGTGGCCATGATGCACAGCAACAAAGCTGGTGAATCTAAAATCTTAAAAGCTTGTACACTGCCACTTACAGGTGTAGGTTGCGTTAAAAAAGTAGTCACTGAATTGGCAGTGCTTGAAATCAAAGATGGCAAATTTCACCTCATTGAACGCGCTCCGGGTGTTAGTGTCGAAGAAATCATAGCCAAAACTGAAGGCGATCTTGTAGTGCCCGATGTTGTTCCTGAAATGCAACTCTAATTGCAGCAGCTCAATCCTGAATATCAACTGGCCATTCAAGCAGCAATTGCCGCTTCAGAAGCCATCTTGAACATTTATCAACTTGACTTCAATATCATTGAAAAGCAAGATGGTTCGCCTGTTACCGCCGCTGATTTAGCCGCCAGTGAAAAAATAGATGCCATTTTGCAACCTCTTGGCATTCCGATCACCGGAGAAGAAACCGAAAAACTTCCGTTTGAAGTCAGACAGCATTGGACCAAATGTTGGTGTATTGACCCTCTAGACGGCACCAAAGAATTTATCAAACGCAATGACGAATTTGCTGTCAATATTGCGCTCATTGAAAATAGCCAACCCATTTTTGGCCTGATTGCTTCCCCTGTCAATCAAGAAATTCTTATTGGTTCCAAAGAAACGGGTGTTTTCATTTTTGCTTTTTCAGATGCCGATCAAACTGAAAAATGGCACCAAATAATTGCACCAAAAGATTTAAATGCACCTTTAATGATGGCCTGCTCAAGAAGTCATCATAGCGGCTCAGTATTAAGTTTTATCAATGAACTCAAATCAAAAGGGCACGACGTTGATTTTTTGAAAAAAGGCTCCGCATTAAAATTCTTCGATTTAGCCCTCGGCAAAGCAGATGTGTATCCGCGCTTTGCACCTACTATGGAATGGGATATCGCGGCAGGGCAAGCCATTTTAGAAGCTTTAGGCGGGAGTGTAGTACATGCCGAAACTGGCGAACCGTTGTACTATAATAAAGCCAATTTGGTCAACCCGTATTTTATCGCACGCACAGCGTTGTTTCAGTAATTAGTTGTGCTGATTTTTAGCGCTTAGCCAAGCAATCAATTTCCACCATTGGGCCAACCATGCAAATGCTGGCACCAGCAACTTCATGGTATTTCACCCAAACTTTCATACCATCAGTTGGCGTAATATTGAAATCATTCAAGTTCATGGGCTCGAGCACCTCACCTGTAGTCAATTTTACGACCAAACCACAGCCATCTAGGCCGGTATAATCTTCAAATGTGGCAGCTTTAGCATTTTCACAAGAGCTGCCATCACATGAACTAAGAATTAGTGTGGAAACACAAGCAAGAAGTACCGCTTTCATGTTATTTGTTAAGGCAATTAACTTTTAAAGAAAATAAATGACGTACAATTAGCTTATTCTCAATAAAAGAAAAAGAAAAAGAAGAGCGCTGAATCCTCACCCCTAACACCATCGTAATAGCCAATCGTGGAACGGGAGCCATTCATAACGCGGCCATTGTCAATGTATCCAATCGTTGAACGAGAGCTGTTCATCACGCGGCCATTGTCGATATAACCGATGGTGGAGCGTGAACCATTCATCACGCGGCCATTTTCAATGTATCCAACCGTTGATCGTGAACCATTCATTACACGACCATTTTCAATATAGCCAATTGTTGATCGCGAACCATTCATCACGCGGCCATTTTCAATATAACCAACTGTTGATCGGGAACCATTCATGAGGCGCTGAGCATTCATGCTTAGTGCGAAACAAACGAAAATAGACAAGAAAAATAACCTTTTCATAGAAACAAATAATTAGCGGAGGTTAAACAATCAATTTAGTTATTCTAAAATTAATAAAAATTTGATCTGTATCTATCTTCAAAATTAATGCCGAATCAAACTTTTTTTACAAATTCAGACTTAAGGCCCATAGCCCCAAAACCATCGATTTTGCAATCTATATTGTGATCTCCATCGTTGAGGCGGATGTTTTTGACTTTAGTACCAGCTTTAATGACCGGTTTTGGAGCGCCTTTAACAGGTAAGTCTTTGACAACAACAACTGAATCGCCGTTTTGTAAGCGTGCGCCGTTGGCATCTAGAACAACCAATTCATCTGAGGCAGCAACATCGGCCAAATTCCATTCAAATGAGCACTCTGGACATGTGTATTGTCCTTCTCCACTCTCGTATCCGTAGGGTGATTCACACGAGGGGCATTTTTGTAAATCTTCTGACATTTATTGAAATTTAAATAAAGGTAAGTAAATAATCGGAGCGCTTTTTACTTACTTCTTGTAAAGCCTTTCATACAAATCAATCCATTCCTGGGCAGACATTTTTCCCATGAGTTGACCGATGAGTTCGAATGGAATATGTTCAGGTTTTTTAAAGCGCATACAGCTCTTGCCCATGTCAAGTTTTTGGGTGCTATATTTAGGATATTCGGCAACAAACCAATCCAAGAGTTTTGGATCAGCATAGATACCCATATGATAAAAGTTGATCGAATTTTTTTGGGAAGCTATCCAAGCTAATGGTAGCGGCTCTGAAGGTTTGCAATGATAACCCGCCGGATAAATCGAATGCGGCACAACATAGCCCAAGTTTCCATAGCTGATACCCGGCTCAAGGCCCGGTGCAAGGTGGTCAACAATGATTTGATGCAATCGCTCAAAGGCCTCCTTTCTCTCCTCCGAGATGTTTTCTAAAATAGCTGCTACAGTTGCTCCGATTGGTTTCATGTGTTGTGACTCAAGTTTAATGCTTATCTGCCTTTAATCTGGTACTTTGTATGGTTCTGACAGTATGAGAAAGTATTCGAATTTTAGTTTGATTTTTTCATGCAGTATCCAGCCAAACCAATATTCATGATTTTTTCATTTTCAATCCTGCTCATCTAGTTCATTTCCAAACCAAATAACAGCATAGTTGCCATACATGCCAATACCTATGGCATTCCATTTACGATTCCAAATACCTGCATTAATCATTACGGCGTTGTGGCCTGAACTTGACTTCCAGCCATTTAGGGCACCGAGTGGGTTTACACCATTAGAAGCAAAATACGAGATTTCATAACCATTGCCCGTGTAAGAGGTCAATTCGCTAGGTTTGCTCCACATGCATTCCGCTCTTGCGTGGTCGGACGTGTAGCAACATTCTGTCCAATTTCCTTGATCAGACCAACTATGCATATTGCAATTTCCTTGATCAGGTTGGTTATTCATTAAATCTTTAACGTGAGTCTGAGCTACATAGGTTAAGGACCTCGAAATAGGAATTGAAGGGAGGCCTTTTTCACTACGATACTGCATGACTAAATTATATAACTCTCTTTCTGAAGGAGTTAATTGCTGCGCACTTATTTTTATTACAAATGATGCCAATAAAAACAGAAGAAGACATCTACTCATTTTCCTATTTTTTTAATTAAACATTTACCCCGAACAAGGTGCCAACACCTGCAGATAATGCCATGGCAATGGTTCCCCAGATGGTAATACGGGTAATTGCCTTTATGATATTTGAGCCGCCAGTTTTTGCAGCAGTGGCACCCAAAAGTACCAATGATAAAATGGTAAACCCATATAGCCAGTATTCCATTCCCTTGAGCGGTGCAAATAAAATGACTAATAGAGGTAAAACACCTCCAACAGAAAACGCAGCTCCGGAAGCCAATGCCGCTTGGATAGGATTGGCTTGCGTAATTTCATTAATGCCGAGTTCATCTCTGACATGTGCTGCTAAGGCATCATGGGCAGTTAGCTCCAGAGCAACTTGCATGGCAGTGTCTTTTTTCAGGCCGCGTTGCTCATAGATTTGAGCCAAGATTTGTAATTCTTCATCTGGCATTTCTGCCAATTCTTGTTTTTCTCTTTCGATATCGGCATGTTCGGTGTCCATCTGTGAGCTCACCGAGACATACTCACCAGCAGCCATAGAAAGTGCTCCGGCAACCAAGCCTGCAACTGTTGCCAAAACAACAGGTTCTCGGGTAGCGCTTGCCGTGGCAACCCCAATTGCCAAACTCGAAACAGATATGATGCCATCATTGGCGCCCAAAACTGCTGCCCGCAACCAATTACTTCTGTGAATGTAATGGCTGTCTAGATAATTGTCAATGTTAATATTGCTCATAATTCGGCATGAAAGTAATGAAACTCAAAAATATCGATAAAGTTACTTATTTCTTCAGGTGATCAAACCACAATTCAAGGTCTGGGTTTGGGGCGATTTGCTGCTGATTTTGTTTGATTTGTTTTTCGATGTAACGTATCCGTGAACTAGGAAGAGGATGTGTACTCAACATTTCAGGAATGTCATCCGAATGACTTGATTTTAATTTTTGAAAGAGCTGAAGCATCGCTTTGGGGTCCTGTTTATTTTGAATTAGGATCGCAAGACCTAATTCATCTGCTTGTTGTTCATGAGCTCGAGCAAAAGAAAGTTGATGCAATTGCTGTGCATTATCCGCCAATACTGCTGTAATACCACTGACATCGCCAATGATCAACGAAAGCACAAGATAACCTGCTAAATTGCGGCTGAGTAAACGCATCGAATGTCGCTCATTGACGTGGCTCACTTCATGGCCGAGTAAGGCAACGAGTTGAGCCGGAGTATCAAGTTGATCCAGCAAACCAGTAAAAACCACAATTTCGCCGTTTGGCATGGCAAAAGCGTTGACTTCGCTAGATTTAACAACATTGAAATGCAAGGGGCGCTTATTGAATAACTCGAGTTCGGCAGCAAAAGCATTGAGGGCCTTACTGCGGTTTTGATCAATCTCACTGTATTCAACAATAGATGCGTAAAAGGCGTCACCAATTTGGTCATCGACTGTGGTTGGCAATAACAACACGGCTCTTTCAGCTAATGGGGGTAGCACCCAAAAATAGCTAGTGATGAGGCCCAATAAAACCAAGCCCGCAACTAAGATGATTTTAAATAAACTTAGCTGTCGAAATTGGTAATGAATATTGTTTTTTGCAACCGTCTTATGAATTGTTTTGCATTGTTCTTTACTGACTTCAATCCTAAAAAAAGCAGACCTGTTGGCACTATTTCGCAATTCTAAAATGCCCGGGGCATCCTGAAGTTCTATGTCAACAAAATGCCATTGTTCTGCAGGAGCATCTTGAACTTGAAAATAGAGTAGTTTCTGTTGTGGATGGAATCTTAACTTGACTTCAAGCGGCGTAGAAGTGAGGCCATCAAAATACCAAGCTGAAAATTCCAAAGCTTCCATTTATATCATGTCGATATTAAAGAAATCTACTGCGTCTTCACCAAATGCATCGTTGTATTCTGTCTCTGTTTGAGAAACCGCTGAAAGGTCAATATTACCGGTCATTTGAATATGACTAAAAATAAAGCGTAGGGTACGCATTTCAACCCAAGCAGAGGCAATTCCAAAAGTAAAAATCAATAACAAAAAGTTGGTGATAATCAGCTTAAAAAAGGCGCCACCCGTTGCCGTAGAATGCATTTTGATTCGGTTTTCACCTTGCTTAAGTTCCATTTTATCGATATAATAATTGAATATATCTTTTTGAAACCAAAACGAATAAATTCCGAGTGTAAGCAATGTGAGTAAGTATCCTTTCAAATACAAAATAAAATATTCTCCACCACGTGCTTCATTAGAAAATTCTACATTTCCGAAACGGATATGTCGATGCGTATAAGAACGCAAATTCATAGAAAACCAAGCGCTGTAAATTCCGAGAGTCACGATGGTCAAAAGAATATCTCTGAAAAACTGAACCATAAGCTCTTTACGGTCTCCACGATAGCCAAAACGAATCCCCCTGTATGAAGTACGACTCATTCTGTAGCGCAAAGAACCGTGAAGAATTAAGGGGATGATGGCTATCATGCAGAGGTAAAGTAAAATGATTGCTAGAATTGGAGATTCAGCATAGCTAACAAATAAGCCATAGCCCACCAAAAACAGCAAATACATCCCGATTAATTTAATGAAGCCCTTAAAGATTTCGGCACCAGTACCGGAAAAGTAAAAACTCTCGTTATTTAGCGTGGTATGACTGTAGATATATTGTAATTGTTTTGCACGTGCCCACGGATAATAGAAACCTAAAGTTAAGACGGTTAAAATCCAATTGACTATTAAAATCCCAAAAAAGGCTGAGCCCTGACCCTTAAATTCTAATTGATAGTTTTGTGCTGTAGCAGCTTGTAATTCATTGTTTTCCATAATCGTAAGTTTAGTTTAGGAAAATGAAGATAAGTTTTTCCGTTTAATAATCAAAACCTCAGGATTTTTTCCATCGCTTTGCCTTTAGCCAATTCATCCACGAGTTTATCTAAATAGCGGACGTTTCTAGTGAGTTCATTTTCTAGTTCTTCAATACGATAACCACAGATAAGCCCCTTGATTGAACTTGCGTTAGGATGCAATTGTGCGCGGTCAAAAAACACTTCAAAATTCACTTTTTCAGCCATCAAAGCTTGCTGACTCGGCCAATCAAAACCTGTTAACCACTCAATCACTAACCGCAATTCTGTTTCTGTGCGTCCTTTGCGTTCCACTTTAGCCACATAAAGCGGATAAACTTGAGCAAAGGTCAGCTTGGCAATTTTAGCGTTGTGTTCAGGGCTTGGGGTCATGGATTAGTAGTATGGCTTACTGCCTTACAAATACATACCCAAAACCATCATAAACCTCCTCATTTAGAATAAGCGTATCATTACTGATTTCAAAGGATTGTGTGATTCCAATAGGAGCTGAGCCATTTGCATAATGAATCATTAAATGTTCTTGGTTATCAAAAATGCTTGTCCCTAATTGAAAAGAGAAATTACATTGGTCTATTAGCTGATTGCCTTTGTAATGAAAAAAGGAGCCGTTTTCCCTGTACTCATAAACATCCGTGTTGTCAAAACCTGAGTTGCCAGAACCTGAAAAA
>JBILTD010000253.1:0-4472 GCA_044371695.1 Crocinitomicaceae bacterium
TGCATTAGACAACAACTTCACAGATACTACATTCAACGCAGCGTGGTATCCTGGTCAGGCAGTAGATGTTTATGTACAAGCGGTATGTGGACAAGATACATCAGCTTATGTTGGCCCAATCAGCTTGATCATGCCAATTACCAATGACAACGCATGTGGCGCACACCCAATTGTTGTGGGTGCACCTGGCTTGACATACAACAACACCGGCGCTACTGTATCTGCAGAAGAATTACAAATTGTTCCACCGGTAACAGGTGAACAAACAACAACAGGCTGGGCCAACGACGCCTTGAACCACACGACATGGTTTAAGTTTATTGCCCCAGCATCAGGAAACGTACGCATTGATGCAACCGGTGTTGAGTACAACGGTCAAATCGGTGTTTACTATGGCACAGACTGTAGCATTGTACCAAGCTTCACACTAGAAGGCGCCAACGACAACGAAATCGACGGCACAAGCGAAGCGCCAAACTTCACGGTATGTGGTTTGACACCAGGAGTTGAATACTACGTATTACACGACGGTTCAGGCACAGCGGGCAGCTATACAATCGCAATCAGCGAAGTGAGCGTTTATGCTGGAGTAGAAGGCGAGGTCTTGAATATCTGCTACGGCGAGACAGCGAACTTGTTCTTAGGCATTGCCAACTATACTTTAGGCGGCGAGTGGGTGGCTACTTCACCTGCGGTAGTATTACAAGGATCAGACTTCAACTCTACAGACTACGCTTCACAGACTTACACATTTAACTACATCGTGAGCGATGGTTGTGCAACAGACCAAGCAACATCAACGGTAAGCGTTCACGCCATGCCAAGCGCAGGCCAAGACGGCAGCATCACTGTTTGTTTGAATGAGCCGTTTGTATTATGGAACGGATTATCAGGAAACATAGACATGACAGGTACATGGTACAACGCCTCGAACCAAGTAATGCCGGGTGCACAAGACACTTCAGGTGCACTTGCTGGGCAGTTTAACTATGACTACATTGTTGAGAGTGCTTTCTGCCCGAATGACCAAGCGAATGTATTAGTTATTGTAGACGCATCATGTGACTACACAGCTAGTATTGACGAATTAGCAAATGCTTGGAACGTATATCCGAACCCAACTAATTCAATTCTCAATATTGAAGCTAATGGTTTGAATGGTAAAATATACCTAACAGATATCAATGGAAAAGTTGTTATCGAACAAACAGACCTCAACCAGCAAATGCAAATTAACCTTTCTGAGTTATCTACAGGTATGTATTACTTAGTGATCAATCAGAACGGCGTGTTGTCAACTAAACGCGTAATTAAAAATTAATCAACTGAATCACGAAGTTATGAGAAAGTTATTCTCCCTAATTGTTGTTTTATTAAGTGTTTTTGTAGCTCAAGCACAAATCACACTAAACACAACCCACACCAATAATAATGGTGCTAGCTCGATTATTTTCAACGTGCAGAATACCAACACAAATGACATCATTATAACAGGCGTCAATTGTCATTTGGGCACCAATGCTGCCAATAACTTGCAGTTATTGTACAGAACAACACCTTTAGTTGACGCGGCAGCGCCGTGGGATCATGGTATCGTAGGTGCCGGTCAAAATGGTTGGATTTCTGTAGCTACTGGTGTCGCAAACTCAAATACGACAAATGGAATAGTTCCGGCATTAACCAACTTAAGTTTAATTGTACCAGCAGGCGCTACCTACCAATTGGCATTTTCAGGTACAACTATTCAGTACATGACACTTACTTCTGGAGCTGGATTAAATACCTTTTCTGCAGGAGGTGTAAATATCATTACAGGAGATGGCATCAGTTGGGCAGGAGGTGCTTATCCGGCAACACCTGTAAATTACCCACGCGGCTTGGTTGGCGGTATTACCTTTATTTCAGGAACGGCATGTACTGGCACACCAAATGCAGGTGTTACTTCTACTGCAACAAACCCCGTGTGTCCATCTGTGCCTTTTAACCTTACAATGGCCAACGCCACCTTTACCTCAGGCCTTACTTACCAATGGCAAAGTGCATCAAGTGCAACTGGCCCTTGGACAAACATTTCTGGTGCCACTACGCCCGGGTATGCTGCCACGCAGACTGTCGATACCTGGTACCAATGTATTGTTACTTGTGCAGCAACAAGTAGCTCTTCTACTTCAACACCACTTTTAGTAACTACCAATTCATTTGTCAATTGTTACTGTAATTCTGCTTCAACAAGTGCAGCAGATGAAGAAATATTAAATGTTTCCTTAAGTACCTTAAATAATACTTCTACCTGTGGGGTTGCTGCCCCTGGCCCGGGTTCAGTCGTGAGTAACTACTCTAACTTCACAACAACCGTTGCAGCGCCAACCTTAGCACCAGGTGTAATTTACCCTTTTTCAGTTGAAATTGGTACGTGTGGCGGAAACTTCAATAACTGGACTAAAGCCTGGATTGATTTCAACCAAAACGGTTTGTTTACAGATCCAGGAGAAATGGTGTATACCTCCACCACATTTACCAATGGACCACATTTAGAAACCGGAACAGTTACAATTCCTACGAATGCCGTTCAGGGCATCACGCGCATGCGAGTGGTGAATGTCGAGACAACTGTGGGTACAGGCGTTAATCCTTGTGGAACTTACACATGGGGTGAAACAGAAGATTATTTTGTACAAATTGTAGCGCCACCAACATGTCCACAGCCTTCAGCACCAACATTGGTGAGCTCTACATTAAATAATGCTACTATTGATTGGAACCCTGTTGGAACAGAAACGCAATGGCAAATTCAGTATGGCCCACAAGGTTTTGCCCTTGGCACCGGAACATTTGTAACCGTAACAGCACATCCATATACCCTGACAAACCTTACTCCATATAGCTTTTACCAAGCTTATGTGCGTGCCATTTGTACTGCAGGAGATTCTTCTTACTGGACCCCAGCTGTTTCATGGAACACCTATAACCAAGGGCAATATATTCAGTTTGACAACGAGTGTCCGTCAACTGGGTTTATTGATATTAGCGCAAATGCTGCGGCAACGGCGGCAAACCTTGCTTATTTAGGAGAGGTAGGTGTTACGCTTCCATTCCCATTCCTATACCAAGGTATATTATTCACAAATGCTACTATAGGAAATAATGGTGGTATGAAATTAGGAACTACTACTGCTCAGGTAAATTTAGTTATGGAAGCAGGCAATGGTTTGTATCCTTACATTCAGCAACTTTATACTGCATACCCTGTGGGTTCTGGAGGAGTCTACTACCAACAAATTGGAACCTCACCAAACAGTAAGTTTGTAGTTCAATGGAAAAACTTGCCTCATTGGAATTCTCCTATTATTCCAGACGGTGCCTCTTTCGAATTAATCATTGACGAGGCTACACAAGAGATCTATTATGTTTATGATGACGTCATCATGGGTAACCCTACCACATGGGATTTCGGTGCAGACGCCGAGATCGGTGTACGCGGCCCACAGAACATGAACGTATCTATGAACAACCAGACGTATTTACAAAACAACAGCTGTGTACACTTCTACTATGTAGATTGTCCGAACCCTGTTGCTTTGACAACATCTTATGTATTCCCTAACGAAGCAGCATTTACCTGGACGGCAAGTGCAGCTGGCGAGACTTCATGGACAGTTGTATACGGCCCTGCAGGTTTTGACCCAGCAACAAGCGGTACTACATTAACAGTAACCAGCGCTTCTGTTCAGTTATTGAACTTGATTCCACTTGGCAACTACGACATGTATATTTATGCATCTTGTTCAGGAGGTTTACAAAGTAATGGTTTGTTCTACAACTTCCAGACGCCACCAATTTGTTCAAACCCTACGGCCTTCACAAGTGCTGCAGGTCAGGACAGCTTAATGAGCAGCTGGAGCTGGTCACCATACACAAGCTTTTATCCGTCAACAGGCTTTAACCTTCAGGTTGTTGCCCAAGACTCTGCCTTGTATACAGGCTCAGTTTATGCATTAGACAACAACTTCACAGATACTACCTTCAACGCAGCGTGGTATCCTGGTCAGGCAGTAGATGTTTATGTACAAGCGGTATGTGGACAAGATACATCAGCTTATGTTGGCCCAATCAGCTTGATCATGCCAATTACCAATGACAACACATGTGGTGCACACCCAATAGTAGTTGGCGCACCAGGCTTGACATACAACAATACAGGCGCTACTGTATCAGCTGAAGAATTACAAATTGTTCCACCAGTAACAGGTGAACAAACAACAACAGGCTGGGCCAACGACGCCTTGAACCACACGACATGGTTTAAGTTTATTGCCCCAGCATCAGGAAACGTTCGCATTGATGCAACCGGTGTTGAGTACAACGGTCAAATCGGTGTTTACTATGGCACAGACTGTAGCATTGTACCAAGCTTCACACTAGAAGGCGCCAACGACAACGAAATCGATGGCACAAGCGAAGCGCCAAACTTC
>JBILTD010000157.1:0-4428 GCA_044371695.1 Crocinitomicaceae bacterium
CAACTTTTTGAGGCATATGTGCAAGGTGATGTAGCCGTAGCATCCATACTTGAAGCGCTCCAAGAAATTGAAAAGTGCCAAGAACAATTTGATGTTGTTGTCTTGGTAAGAGGGGGTGGCGCAGAAGTAGGCCTTACTTGTTACAACAACTATGAGCTTTGTAAAGGCATTGCCACCTTCCCTTTGCCGATATTAACGGGCATTGGCCACTCAACTAATTTAACAGTTGCCGAACTGATTGCCTACGCATCAGCAATTACACCAACGCAATTGGCCGAAATGCTGATTGCTCAATTTCGTGAATTTGAACTGCGCATAGAAAGACTCAGCCAAGGCGTTGTTCAACATGCCCAAATGCAAATTCAGCGCAACGGCGATAAAATTAATCAGGTAGTTCAGAACTTAAACTGGGCCTCCAATCAATATTTCAAAGCCAAGCAACTTGAACTTGAGCATGCGCTTCAAAAAATTAACCTCCTCGACCCCATTCATATCTTGAATCGAGGCTTTACGATTACAACTATTGATGGCACTTTACTGAAAAATATTTCGGAATTAGAAAATGGGCAGGTCATGCAAACTCAAACCAACGAGGCGCTCATCTATTCAAAAATCGAGAAGCCGAATCAAAATTAAAAATATCAAGTTGGGATGATCCAACTAGTGGGTGCTTGTCATATTCGATGGCACACAAATAATAAAATCAGCTCTCCCGAAATGTTCGGCATCTAACTTTTTGATGTTATCCTGAGAGACTGTACTCATCGTTAATATTTTGTGCTCAGGTTTATCCTGCAATACATACCACATGATTCCTTGATAAAAATCTGAATGATACGCTCCGTTGAAATGAAGGTGCACTGTTTCTGGCTTGCGCCAAAGATTGTGTAAAATAAAATGTGCCATAGTAGCATCTTTAATCGCTTGCGCTTCTACCATGCGCCAACCTGCACCAGGCCCCATATGAGCGCCCATTTCTTTCATGGCTTGGTATTGGGTCAGTGTGGTATCAAACTTGAAATCAAGTGGTGCCATTTGCGCTTTAGTGCTTTCGGTTAAAGTATCGAGTGCTGCGCGACCTTTTTTAAATAGTAAACTCGCATATTTTCGTTGAATATTGCTGGCCACACAACTCAGATTTTTCTCTTTAGCAAAAGCAACCAAAGGTGCATAGTCGGTGAAATAATTGGGCCAAAGGCGCAGCGTGTCTTTGAACTGCTCATCAGTTAGTTTTCCTGCCAAATAAGCATCTAATAGCACTTGCTGGTCTTGTTCGAACATTTCAAATCCTAACTGCAGATTTCCCTTATGTGCGCTGTACATGCGCTGTGTCAATTCCAGTTGCAACCAATGTGCAATCGGATTGTCATGAAATTCACCAAATAAAACAAGATCAATATTATTGGTTGCCGCAGCCATTTTATCAAAACTGACAGGTTTACCTTTTGAATTATAAATTTGATAAGCTGGTAAATCTTGAGCAAAAAACAACTGTAAGGTAAATAGGAAAGAAATTGGGATAATAGTTTTCATTTTTCTTAAATCTTAAATCTTAAATCTTAAATCTTAAATCTTAAATCTTAAATCTTAAATCTTAAATCTTAAATCTTAAATTATTAATGATTTGAAAATTAAGCACAAATAATGGGAATTCTTTAATTTTACTCTAAACCCATTCTATGAAAAGCAAAAATCTACTGCTGACCATTCTTTCGTTATTCCTCATTTGTAAAGCCCAAGCCCAGACTTGGAGTGGCGAGGTTGCACAAATTTTTTACAATAAATGTACGGCTTGCCATCATCAAGGAGGTGCCGCACCATTTTCATTAATGACGCATGCTGAAGTCAGCCCTTTGGCTGCAGCTGTTTATCAGTGTGTCAATACAGGGGAAATGCCGCCTTGGCCACCAGACAACAACTACCAACAATACCAACATAATCGTGCACTTTCGAATACCGAAAAAACAAGCATTATCAATTGGCTCAATAACGGAGCGCCAGAGGGCAATGCCAATCAGACACCTCCACCGCCTGTTTATACTTCAACTACTTTTCTAGGCAACGGAGATCTCCAAGTGCAGATCCCGACCTATAT
Source organism: Crocinitomicaceae bacterium (assembly GCA_044371695.1). Classification (GTDB taxonomy): domain Bacteria; phylum Bacteroidota; class Bacteroidia; order Flavobacteriales_D; family Crocinitomicaceae; genus UBA952. The sequence continues at coordinate 2,096 of JBILTD010000157.1, forward strand.
GTCTAAAGCCACCACCCAAGACGACTACGTTTGCTTCAATATCCCGACTAACCTGACACAAAATCGCATCATTAAAGCAGTTGAAGTCGTGCCCGGAAACCGTGAAATTGTGCATCACTGTTTGGTCTACCTTGACCCTACTAGCATCGAACAAACAGACACGCTTGGCGGAAACTGCGCGAGCCCAAATAATGGCACAACCAAACTCATTACTGGCTATACTCCTGGTGCCACTCCTATGATTTTGCCTTCCGCCGATCCACTCAAGCTCGGCCTTGACATCGGGCCAGGCTCTTCCATATATTTTGCCATGCATTATCCGATGGGTTCGTATGGCCTCTATGATTCTACAAAGGTCATTTTACACTTCTACCCTGTCGGGACTACCAATGTGCGGCAAATCAGTGCGGGGCCCCTTTTGGCCGACAATAGCTTTATTTTGCCTGCGGGACAAATAAGTAACTTAAGTGCAACCTTCCCTCAAGGATCGCAAACAATTCCAACCAATTTCTCGATACTCTCAGTTTTTCCTCATATGCATTTACTCGGAAAATCGATTAAGGCATATGCCTACAAACCTGGTGATGATACAGTTAAATTCATAAACATCCTGAATTGGGACTTCATGTGGCAAGATTTTTACTTCTTCAAACACCTTCAGAAAGTGCCGACCGGATACAAACTCAAAAGTGAAGGAACCTACGACAACACGGTTAACAACCCAAATAATCCGAATAACCCGCCGCAAACAATTTACAGTGGTTTCAATACCACCGACGAAATGTTCCTGACTTATTTCCATTACCTACCCTATTTACCTGGTGATGAAACCTATGACCTCGAGGCGCTTTCCTCTGCCTCCGTTCAAGAATACATGGGTCCTGAGCAGGGAGCAATTAAAGCATACCCGAATCCGTATGCAACAAATTTAACCCTAGAATTTCCAAGTAGCTTTGGACCTCAAGACCTAGTATATATCTATGACGCGAGCGGACAATTGAAAACAAAAATTACACCTGAAGCCGGAGCCACACAAATTCATTTAAGCGCTGAAAACACTGAATGGACTGCGCTTCCAAAAGGCGTTTATTTTGTGTCGGCCCGCATCAACGGCACCCTACTCTCAAAAAAACTCATCAAGTTATAACGATGGTTTTTTTCAAAGCGTAAAAATTTCTTATCTTTGCACTCCCAAGGTCTCATGGCCGAGCGGTTAGGCACCGGTCTGCAAAACCGTCTACAGCAGTTCGAATCTGCTTGAGACCTCTTGAAAACCCCTGATTCTTAACGAGTCAGGGGTTTTGTTTTTTCATGTTAAATCTATATTAACTTTCGCATCTACTTCTGACTGAAAATCCAAGGAATGCACTTAATTTTTAGGACTTTGTGTTAGATTGACAATAATTAATCGTTATTGATGCAAAATGATGCCCTTTTCCTTTTGGCAAGGGCACAAACTTTTTTTATATTTGGCGTTCAATTGTAAAAATGAAAAATTAAAAACTATCATTATGGACAAAAATCAAAAAACAGCCGGAGGTTTCTCAGCGATCATTGCTTTCCTGGCTATTGCACTTTCATTGATCGCCGGTATTTTAATTTACCAATTTATTTTTGGAGACCCAGGAAACTTCGTGGATCGCAATCCAGAAAATGAACCAGTTGAAGGAAACCTATTAGGGGTTATCTATAAAGGTGGTTTTATCGTACCAGGATTGGTGGCAATCAACATCATCATTTTAATTTTCTCAATTGAGCGTTTGGTTACTCTTATGTTAGCTAACGGAAAAGGAAAAGCCAATAAATTCATTGAAAACATCAAAGAATTAATGGCAGCTAAAAATTACGCAGGTGCTATTGAAGCATGTGACGCACAACGCGGTTCACTAGCTAATGTTGTTCGTGCTGGTTTAATTAAATACCAATTGATGGTTACAGATAGCCACATGGATAAAGAGCAAAAATTAGAGTCTTTGAAAAAAGAACTCGAAGAAGCAACTGCATTAGAATTGCCAATGCTTTCTAAAAACTTGCCTGTACTTTCTACAACTGCTTCTATCGCAACCCTTATCGGTCTTATCGGTACCGTACTTGGTATGATCCGTTCATTTGCTGCGATGTCTCAAGGTGCGCCAGATACAGCAGAACTTTCTACTGGTATCTCTGAGGCCTTGATCAATACAGCACTTGGTATTACAGGTTCTACAATCGCGATCATCATGTTCAACTTCTTCTCTACGAAGATTGATGCCATGACCTACAGCATCGACGAAGCTAGCTTCACGATCGTTCAGGACTTCGCAGCCAACAATTAATATTTTACACACCAGTAA
>JBILTD010000158.1:0-4390 GCA_044371695.1 Crocinitomicaceae bacterium
GGATGGGCTTTTGGAGAGCCGCTTGTTTGGTTATAAAAAAGGTGCTTTTACGGGCGCAGACAAAGACAGCATTGGCTTGTTTGAACAGGCACACGAAGGGATCATCTTTTTGGACGAGATTGGAGATATTTCGCCTTATATGCAACAAAGTTTGCTGCGTGTCTTGCAAGAAAAGGAAATCATGCCTTTGGGCGGCAAGGCCAAGAAAGTCGATGTGCGGGTTATTGCCGCTACCAATCAAAACCTGCCCAAGCTTTGCGAAGAAGGAAAATTCAGATGGGACCTCTATTACCGTTTGTCTGTTGTGGAGCTCGACCTCCCTACCCTTCTAGAACGTGGCAAAACGGATCTCAAACAGCTCATGGAACATTTTCTGAGCACCAAGAAGAAAGAACTACACAGGCCCAAAAAGCTGGTCTTGGATAAAGAAGCACAAGAAATTTTGCTCAACTACACCTACCCTGGCAATGTCCGAGAGTTAGAAAATATCATTTCAAGGCTCTATGTTTTTAACGAGGAGCGCATTAGTGCAGATGTCTTGCCCAAGCGCCTAAAGCAGTCAAGTACTGAGCAACCCATGCACATGGATTACATCGAAAAAGAACACATCATTAAAGTCTTGAAACACCACCAAGGCAATCAAAGACAAACCGCCATTTCTATTGGCTGGGCCTTGAATACTTTAAAGAGTAAGATGGAGAAGTATGGGATTGAGCCGAGTCGTTACGAAGCGGATTCTTGATTGCGCTGACTCATAAAATCAGCCACCACATCAAAAGGATCTTTGCCTGTGGAATACATCAGGTTGGCACAAAGTGAGACGTCATCTGAAGTGCCATAGTGTTGGTAGAGTCTGTCAGATAGCATTTCTGGCATCCAAAAAAGCTCGTGCATACTCACTACCTGCAAAAAGCGCAATTCTTTTCGATTTCCGTCGTAATAAACCTTCCCTCTGAACAACAGCGAATTAAACACATTAGAGAGCCGAACGTAATCGAGCGGATTATCGTTTTCTTTCAACCGATAGCACATTGCATTCATCATGTAATCTTGGCCATGTTGATGGTAATACAATTCTCCGATACGGTGATCATCGAAACCCACAATCCATCTGATCATGTCATCTGGATGGGAGACGGTATAGCGAATTTCCTTTTCTTTTAAATGCGCACAAAAGAGATCAAAAACCACTTGGTCAATTTTTTCTAGGTCTTGCTTTTTTTTGTTGAATACTTGAAGCTCTTTGTATAAATTCCACAACTCTTTGGGTGTATTGTATTTCATCTTTTTCGGTTTTTGATCAGCCTCAATTGACAAGGATTATGCCATACTTAAATGCCTTGAACTGAAAAGCATGTATTTTTCATTTTCTCTCCATTTTTTGACATATTTTTCATTTTTTGACACTTTTTGAGCATTTTTTGAACGATTTTGCTCGATTTTGAGTTTGGCATACAGATTGACTAAGTGGCAACACAACCAAAAAAAGATTGTTCTCATGCTGATCAAAACACTACAAATTGACCAAGAAGAAATCAAGAAAAATGAAGATGCGCTCAATGACTTTCAGTTTTCTTTTCTAACAAAAAACATCAAAAGAATTGGCCAACTACTTGCTCCAAAAGGAGTGTTTTTTGGAAAATATAGTGTCTCGGAAGCCAAGGCCAAATTATATCAAATGATGCATCAAAATGAAAATGAAGACAACATATTTTCTCATATTGCACTAAAGGGGTTCAGCCTTGACCACCAACCTGGGCAAATTGTCATTGAATTCAGAAACCCCAACCTCGATAGCGATACTTACATGAGCTACCCTCGGGAAGAAGACATGTTCGGCAAACCGCCGATGCTAGAATTCAATGAAACAGTCATGCGTGTTGCGCTTAAAATTGTCAACGGGAAAATTACCATGCTGCGCTTTCCTACTAAAGTAGTTCCTAACCTTCAAAAATATATCTATGAAAACTGATGTCATGAAAACAACAATCCCCCTCCCTACTACAACAAGAAAGCATACTAAAAACAAGAAACCAATTGTTGCTGAACAAGAAACCATTGTTCACATCCAAATCACCAACGCCCAACTCGTGCGCAAGTGCATTCAGGAAATGAATATTGAAGCTCTTTATTATTTGCTCGATGTAGAACGCACCTATCAAGACTGGAAACGCAATGAGTTTATACTGAAACTCGAGCGCATCATGAAACGCTTTGAAGCCGCTGGCGACACTTACCTAAATGCCGTGCAAGGTAGTTGTGGTGGCTCTTGCTCCAAGGGGCAAAACGGTTATTTGTTTATCGGCAACAACAGCCATAATTACATGAACTTACTCTTTGTCGAGGACCAGCTCGAATTGCAGGACTTATATGAGTGTAGTCTTTTCCGGACCAATTTCAAAGATATTTTACTCAATAAGCGCTATTACATCGATCCGAAAGTGGACAGATTAACTAGGTTTTTTGAGGAGTTCAATGAGGAGTTCAACAATGATTTCTGAAATGTTGCATCAGTACCGGCTTATTGAAGGCCTTCGACTCCCTGAGCGCGAGGGCTCTTTTGAACTCGATGTATGTAACAATCGGCAGCATCTATGGATGCTTGGGCATTTAGGGCATTTAGAAATCGCTCATCACGAAATTGACTACCAAATTATTCGTGGTTTTAGACAACACAAGCAAACCATCAACCCGATCAGAAGAATGCGCAAGCACTTCAAAAATATTTTTGAACTATTCAACTACCTCGATAACAAACGCTACGATATCCATCGCTTCAAGCTCAAGTTAACCAACGGTTGGATCATAGACGAATTGCCATATATAGCACTCATTTTTCACACAAACAACCTCACCGAGCGCAATGCACTTTTGTCTCAATTTTTCCAGCTTGCTAACATCCCCGTCTCAGCAATTGAAACGCTCGAATCTGCTGGCTCATACGCAGTAAAGATGAATGAAAATGGGCAATATTTAGAGAAATACGAATTCGATGATGAAAAACCCGCCAAGATCATCTACATGGAAGATTACGGGCCATTTTGCAGCACAGAACGAATCAAGAATGAACCTGACATTGATTTTCCTTTTTAATTAAATCCTAAAACAAATAACCATGGAAACAACAAACAAAAACTTCACAAACACAACAACACTTTACCATTTCATCATTGACCGCAGCGGCTCTATGAGCGGAATGGAAAAAATGGTGATTGACGGCTACAACGAACACATTGCAGGTGTTAAAAATTTACAACAAACTTATCCGGATCAAAAGTTCCTGATGTCCTTGACCGTTTTCGACAATGAAATCAAGATGCTAGTTCAGCCCTCATCTATTCAAGAAATTCAAGAATTGCCTGCTGATGCCTTCACACCAAGAGGTTCAACGGCCTTACTTGATGCCATTGGAAAAAGTATTCATCTGATAGAATCTGAATTTGGCAATGCCATTCGCAATGATCTCATGAGCGTTGTAACCATCATTATAACCGATGGCGAGGAGAACAGCTCACGCTTTTTCAGTTATCCGAGTATTGCCAATCAAATCAAGGAACGAGATGAAACTGGCAAGTGGACCTTCAGCTTCATTGGTTGTGATTTTGATGCACTTGACCTCACAGAAAGACTAAATATCCGTCGTGAAAATGTGCGCAGCTACAACAAACGCAACTATGCCCAAATGAGTCATTTCATTGATGATTCAATTGCACATTACGCAGCATCAAAATCGAGCGGCAGCTTCTCTAAGCGCATTTTGAATTTCTTTTCGGATGAAGATTCAAAGTTTTAAGTCTTGTGACTGATTTTTGACAGATTTTCTCGGAAATGATCTGCAAAGACGAAAGATGTAAATCGAGCACCGCGTTGTAGTTATCGGCGCGGTAGCCTCCAAATAGTGCTAGTGTCACCGGCAAGGGCTTGCCCAATTTTACCGAGATCTCATTGACCCATTCCGCAAAAATTCCGGCACAAAGCAGCCAATGTTTGGTGTCACAACCGCCACCAATATCATCGTCTTCATGAGAATCTGCGCCATGAGCAAACACAACATAATGAATTTTGCTTGCTAAAATGAGTTCTCCAACATGATTCAAACCTCTTTTGAACGCTTCAATATATGACGCATTGTGCCCACCCGGATTGATATTGCAGCCAACTGGAATGGCAAGATTCAGCTTGGGTTCAAATGCTCTGGTGTCTTCTATGCTGTTGCCGTAATGTCCGTCTAAATCGAAGTAAGCACCAGAAACACCAAATTCGTCGTAAAGTTTGAGTGCTGAAATTACCTGCCCAGAGAAGGTGCAAAATCCGGAGCCTCGGTTCGGTTGTGCGTGGTGCATACCAGATACCGGAGCAAAACAAACGGTTTGCGGATGCAATAAAGCAT